>JAKLEE010000076.1 GCA_022703215.1 Spirochaetota bacterium
GTTGTAGTTGAGGTTGCCGACGTAGAGCTTCTTGCCCATTCGAGATTCCTTCGCCCCGGGCACCGTTGGTCCCGGGCTTTCGTAAGTCCGCTTATCCAGGATAAGCGCTTTCCCGTTTCCCGGACGATCCGGGCTTGCGGGGCGAGCGGAGAACCTGGTAGACGGAGCGATACGGTCTTTACTCGATGCTGAAGGCAACCACGTCGGTGTTCGTGAGCGGCCCCCGAAGGAGTCGCGTCTCAGGAAGTTCGCAGGATGGTCAACTACAGGAAAGTCGTCACTCTCGGTCTGGCGTTTCTCGCACTCGGCGACAATATAACGCGGGTAGTAAACTTTGTAAAGGGGAGCTTGAAGCTCGCTCTGGCGCCGCGATGCCGGCCGCCCTATTATTTCAACATGGCTTCGAACGCCCCGCGACCTCTTTCCGCCCCTTCAGGGCTCGCCCTGACCCGAAAGGTTCCCGCCATCCTCGCTGGCCTGCTCGTCGCTTCACTGGGCGCGGCGCTCAACGCCACCGTGGCGTTCGAGCTTGTTTTCGGCATCCAGCTGCTGGTCGGGGGAATCCTGGGAGCTTTCGCGGCGCTGGTCATGCCGTGGCCTTTCGGCGCGCTCGGCCCGCTCGTGGCCGCCCTGCCCACCCTCGCCCTGTGGAGCCATCCCTGGGCCTTGCCGAGCGCCTTCCTCGAGGGGCTCCTGATCTCCTTCCTCGCCTCGCGGAGCCGCCAGGAGTCGTCCTTGTACGCGGTGCCGGCCTACTGGAGCCTGTTCGGGGCGCCGCTCGTCGCGGTCCTGTACTGGGGCATCGGCGGCATGGATCCCGACAGCGCGATCGTCTCCGCGACCAAGCAGGGCTTCAACGCCGCGGTCGCGTGCGCCCTGGCCCTCATCCTGTACCGGGGCTACGCGGGGCTCGCCGCGCGCCGGTCGAGCCCGCGCCCGGCCGGGGCCCGCTCCGCGCTCACCATCCTCCTCCACGCCTCGCTGGCCATACCGCTTGTGGCCGGCGTGTTGCTCTACGCCGCGCAGGAACGGGCCCGCATCACGGTGGAGGCGGAGGAAGGCGCGTATACCGCGATGGCCATCCTGCTCGAGGAAGCCCGCGACGGCCTCATCGACCGGGACGTCGCCGAGACCCTTTCGCGGACCGGTTTCGAGGCGGCGATCAAGTCCTCCGATCCGAGGACGGCCTGGCAGAGTCCCGGCTGGCCCGCGCTGGGGAACCTCGAGACGGGGTCGACGCTCCACCTCGGGGATCGGGCCTCCATCCGGAGCGATCCGGGACTCGCGAATCCCCTGATGCAATGGAAACGCTCAGTGGTGATCGCGTCGACCGCTCTCGGCGACGGACGCTCGCTCGAGGCCCGGGCGGCCTTCGGTCCGCGCATAGCCCCGCTGCTCGGCAAGGTGGGCTACCTGTTCGGCGCGGGCCTGGTGTGGATGACCGCGTCGGCCGCCATCGCCGGGGTTCTCGCCTCGCGCTTCGCCAAGGACCTCGAGCGGCTCAAGAGCGCGGCCGAACGCGCCCAGGCAGCCGTTTCCTCGGGCGAGGCCGCGGGAGCGGCGGGCGAGGCGGTGGTCTGGCCGACCGGCGGAGTGCTCGAGATCCGGGAGCTCAGGGACAGCCTGGTGGCCATGGCCGGCGCGTACCAGAATCGGCGCGTCGAGCTCGCGGAGGCGAAGGCGGCCGCCGAGCGCTTGACGCGGAAGAGCGAAGCCTATCTGGCCTTCATGGGGCACGAGCTCAAGGCGCCCCTGGCGGCGTTGCGCTCGGCCTTCGACGCGGCGACGGAAACGCCGGAACTCCTCAAGCGGACCGCCGAGATGGCCCGCGCCTCGATCGACCGGCTGCTGGAACTGGTGAACGAGCTGCTCGACCGTGCGGCGGCCACGGGCGCTCCCGTGGTGCGCTCCGCTCCCTTCACGCCGGCCCGCGAGGCGCTGGCGGTGCTCGAGCCCTTTTCGATCCAGGCGCGGCGGAAGGGGCTCTCCTTCAGGATGGTCACCGATCCCGGCCTCAAGCGGACCGTGCTCGGGGACGCCCCGCGCTTCAGGCAGGTCCTGGCCAATCTGGTCGGAAACGCGGTCAAGTATACCAAGACAGGCGGCGTCGAGGTGTTCCTGTCGGCTTTGGAAGGGGAGGATCGGCTCGTCGTCGAGGGACGGGTGGAGGACACGGGCGTCGGAATACCCCCGGATCGGGTAGCGGCCATTTGGACCCCCTTCGCCGCCGGCTCCGGGAGCATGGAGGACGGCGGCTCGAGCCATGGCCTCGGGCTCTCGATAGTCCGCAGCGTGGTCGAAGCGATGGGCGGCTCGGTGCGTTACGAGCCGCGCGCGGGCGGGGGCTCGGTGTTCCTTTTCACCTTGCCGTTCGAGCTCGAGGGAAGGATACGGGGGGTAGCGAAGGGAGCCGCGCCTCAGGCGGGCGCACCGCCGGCGCGGGCTTCCGCGTCCGTCGACCTGGCGGCCGCGTCGCTCCGGCTTGACGGAGTCTCGGCCTTGGTGGCCGACGACGACGGCGTCGCGCGCCTGGTCCTGGCGCACTGGCTCCGATCCCGCGGCGCGAAGGTAAGGGAAGCGGCCGCCGGCGACGAGGTCCTGGCGGCCTGTCGGGCGGAGCGTTTCGACCTGGTCGTGCTCGACCGGTACATGCCGAACCATGACGGGCTCGAGATCGCGGGCGCCCTCCGCGCGCTCGAGCGCGAGGAAGGCCGGCCGCCGGCCCTGCTGCTGCTATCCTCGGCGGAGCGCGCGCGGGAGGCGGGCTTCGACGGCGCGCCCGACGGTATCGACGGCTTCCTGCCGAAGCCGGTGAGCGACGAGAGCCTCGCCGCCGCTCTTTCGTCCCGTTTCGGGAATGACGGGATGGGCCCGAGGCGCTAGAATCTGAGCCATGCAAGCTACCAAGCGTATCTTTGCCGCCATGGCGGTCCTGCTTCTCGTCGTCTGCTTCGCGACCCTTTCGTGTTCGAAGGCTTCGGAAGCGCCTGCCTATCGTGACCTCGCGGGGGGCGAGCTGTCCTTCGAGGCCGCTCCCATGGCCGAAGCCAAGGGATTTGTCGCCTCGCGGGCAGCTGACGCCCCGGCGCCTTCCGGCGGGGAGGCCGCATCTGTCGAAGGTACCGACGTGGTGTCCGCGGTCGAGGGCAGGGTGCGGAAACTCGTGCGCCGCGCCTGGCTCCAGGTGCGGGTCGCGGATACGGGGAAGGCGGAGGCGGCCGTCCTCTCGACGCTCGCCCGTCTCGGCGGCTACGCCGCGTCGACCCGCGCCGACGAGTACTCGCGCTCGCTCACGCTCCGCGTGCCGGCCGCCTCGCTCGACGCCCTCCTCGCTTCCCTTGAACCGCTCGGCACGGTGCTGTCCCGGAGCGAGAACGCCGAAGACGTGACGCTGCGCTTCTATGACCTCGAAGGGCGGCTCGAAACCAAGCGCGAGCTCCTCGCGACCTTCCGCGGCTACCTTTCGCGCACCCGCGACATCAAGGAGCTGCTCGACGTCGAGGCCCGGATCGCGGAGCTCCAGAACGAGATCGACTGGATGGGTTCGGAGCTCAAGGGGCTCGCGGACCTGGTGGACTACGCCACGGTCGACCTCGAGCTCGTGCCCCCGCCCTCGGTGTCGGAGGGGTTCGAACCGGGGCTCGGCGAGCGCGTCGGAGAGGTCTTCCGCGCCTTCTCGGGCTTCCTCGCCTCGCTTGCCGTCTTCCTGGTCGGCCTCGTGGTCTACGGGGTGCCCGTCGCGCTCCTCGCGGCCCTGCTGTGGTGGCTGCTCATCGGGAAGATCGGCCTTCTCAGGAAGCTCTGGCGCCTGGCGTCGGGCTCCGCGGGCGCGCGCCCCCGGAAACCCGGCAACACGGGGACGCCGCCGCCCGGTCCCGCTTCATGACGTCTGAGGGAGACGCGTCGCGGCCATCCGGGCTTTCGATCGCGGAGCTCGCCCTTCGCGCCGACACCGTCGCCCGTGACGCGCTCTCCGTGCTGGACGGAGCCGTTCCGGGCTCGGCCTGCTCCGGCGATCCGGATTCGCGCGCGCACTGCCTGGCCGACCTGGCCCACCATGTCCGCTATCTCGCCCAGGCCGCGCGGAGCCCCGGGGACGGGGCGCTCGAGGACTACCTTGCCTGGCTCAAGGCCCTCTTCGACCGCCTCGGGTTCCGCGACGAAGGGTTGATCGCCTCGTTCCGGGCCGTCGGCGCGGCGGCGGCGCCTTTGCTCGAAGCGGGAGCGCGCGCGGCTTTCTTGCGCGTGACGGAAACCGCCGCTGCGGACTACCCGCGCGCGGGGGGGAAGGGCAACCGCTACCTCGCGGGACACATCGAGGGCAATGCCGCGGCGGGCGCCTACCTTTCGGCCCTGCTCGAAGGCAAGCGCGAACTCGCGCTCGGCGTGGCGGAATCGCTGGCCGCCGGGGGGCAGCCGGTCCGCGACCTGTACGCGAGGCTCTGGCGCCCGGCCCAGCGCGAGCTCGGCCGTCTTTGGCACCTCGGCGAGATCAGCGTGGCTCAGGAGCATTACGCGACCGCGGCCACCCAGTACATCATCTCGTCGTTCTACCCGCGGCTCTTCTCGGCTTCGCGAAGCGGGGGGCCGACCCTCCTGGCCGCCTGCGCCCAGGGCGAGCGGCACGAGATGGGACTCCGCATGATCGCCGACTGGTTCCAGGCCGAGGGCTGGGACACGCGCTATCTGGGGGCCGACCTGCCGGTCCGCGATCTCGTGGCGGAGGTGGAACGCGTACGGCCCGACGTGGTGGCCCTTTCGGCGACCTTGAGCGCCAACGTGCCCTGGATCGAGGCGGCCATAGCGGCCTTGCGCTCGGAGGAGCGCACGCGCGGCCTGCCCGTGATGGTCGGCGGCATTCCCTTCATGGTGTCGCCCGAGCTCTGGAGGGCCGTGGGCGCGGACGGGTGCGCCTCGGACTTCGAAGAGGCCGTGCGCGCCGCCGAAGGCTTGGCCCGGAGGGCTTCCTGATGGGAAGCGCCGAAGAGGCCCTCCTCGACGAACTTTCCCGCATCAACTCGGAGCTGGTGAACGCGCGTAGGGAGCTTTCGCGGCTCAACGCCGAGCTGGCGGACAAGGAACGCTTCCTCGCGCGCGTGCTCGAGCTTTCCCCGGACATCGTATACGTGCATGACATCCGCTCGCGTACCGACGAGTACCGCAACCGCGCGTTCGAGGATCTGCTCGGCCACGGAGACCGCGGAGGAGCCTCCCTGGAAGAGCTCATGCATCCCGATGACGCCGTCCGTCGTCCTGCCCACCTCGCCGCCGTCGCGGCGCTTCCCGACGGGGCCGAGACGCATTTCGAGTTCAGGCTCCGCCGCGGCGACGGCTCCTGGTGCTGGTTCCTCGGACGCGAGGCGCCCTTCCTGCGGGACGGCTCCGGCGCGGTGATCAAGACCGTCGGAGTCGCCGAGGACATAGGTCCCCTCAAGGAACGTGAGAGCCGCCTGCTGGACGCCTCGCTCACCGACGTGCTCACGGGACTCCGCAACCGTCGCGGCTTCGAGGCGGCTGCCGGGGAAGCGCTGCGCGACGCCCGTTCGCGCGGCGCCGCCCTGGTCTACGTCGACCTGGACCGTTTCAAGGAAATCAATGACCGCTACGGCCACGCCGAGGGCGACACGGCCTTGAAAGCCGCCGCGGCACTGCTCGTCCGCAACACCCGTGACGGCGACCTGGCCGCCCGGCTCGGCGGCGACGAGTTCGCCATCCTGGCCCGGGGCGGAGACGGGGAGGCGGCGCAGCGCCTCGCGGAGCGCTTCGGCGCCCTCGTCGACGAATGGAACCTCGCATCGGGCAAGCCATGGAAGCTGCGCTTCTCTGCGGGCTGGGCGGTGGCGCCGCGCGGGGGACAGACCTCGCTGGCGGACCTGATGGCGCGCGCCGACGAGGCGATGTACGCGGTCAAGCGCGGAAGACGCCAGGCATCCGACGGAGCCTGACACAGAAGTACCCGCTCGGCGAGGTCTGACCCTCCCGCGGTCTTCCGAGGCGAGGTCTGACTCTCCCGCGCCCTCTCGGGGCGAGGCCTGTCCCCAAGGTCGGCCCCCAAGGTCGGCCGTTGGGCCGAGGGCGCCGCGGCGCTTCTCAGGTATATGGTCTGAGCGGGAACTCGATGCGATACGCCGTGCCGCTTTCTCTCGTCACGGCCAGTTCCCCTTCCAGCTGGCCGACGAGCAGATCGACCAGGGTCAGGCCGAGGCGGCCCCGCGCGCGGCCCTTCCCGGGACCGACGCCTGCCGGCAGGCCGACGCCGTTGTCGGAAATCACGAGCTCGATGCGCGACTCGTCGAGGCGGCGCATGGCGACCCGGATGGTGCCCGCACCGCCTTCCGGAAAGGCGTGCTTCATGGCGTTCGACACGAGCTCGTTGAGGATGATGGCGCAGGGGATGGACTCGTTGAGGCCGAGCTCGACGCCGCCTGAATCCAGCTCGAAGCGCAGGTCGGGGCCGGTCGGGTGGGTCTGCGCGAGCCGTCCGGCCAGTTGTCCGAGGTAGGCGCCCATGTCGACGACCGCGTGGTCGGGGGAGCGGTACATCTCCTCGTGGACGAGCGCCATTGCCATGACGCGGTCGGCGCTGTTGCGGAAGGCTTCCACCGCCTCCTCCGGCGAGCCGATGGACGAGGACTGGAGCGAGAGCAGGCTCGATATGACGTTGAGGTTGTTCTTGACCCGGTGGTGCACCTCGCGAAGGAGCACCTCCTTTTCCGCGAGGTTGGCCCGGAGCGCTTCCTCGGCTTCCTTGCGAGCCGTGATGTCCGTGTGTGCGCCGACCAGCCGGAGCGCCCGTCCGTCCTGGGCCCGGCTGGCGCACATGCCGCGGGCGGCGATCCATTTCCAGCCGTCGGTCTTGGTGCGCAGCCGGTATTCGATCTCGAAGGATTCACAGGCGCCTTCGATGCACGCCTGGTTGGTCTGGAGCACGCGCTCGAGGTCGTCGGGATGGATCTGCTTCCTCCACGAGTCGCCCGTGGCCGGGAACTCGCCCGGCTCGTAGCCGGCGACGCGGTAGTAGGCAGGACTGTAGTAGGCGAGGTCGCGCTCGATGTCCCAGTCCCAGAGGCCTTCGCCGGTGGCCTCCATGCTAAGCCGGAAGCGTTCGTCGCTCCATTTGAGGGCTTCGAGCGCCAGGGCGGTCTTTTCGCGGTTCGAGAGTATCGCTCCGCCGAGCACGGTGGCCAGCGGGAAGAGCAGCATGATGAGGAGTCCCATCCGGCTGGTCGCCCTGTAGCCGGCCCCGTCGGGCACGACCATGAGCAGCGCGAGCATGGTCGCGTGGACGAGGAGGCCGAAAGCGAAGAGCTTGTCGGGACCGGGCGGATTCCGCTGGGGTTTGAACTCGCGGCGAGCGGCGAGCCCGAGCGCCACCGAGGAGCCTACGATCAGGGAGCCCTCCACCGCTCCCGGGCCGCCGAGGAACAGGCGGAACGCGATGGCCACGAGGCCGGCGACCCCGCCGGAAACCGGGCCGAAGTAGAGGGCGCCGAGGCTGGTCATGACCGAGCGCCCGTCGAAGAAGACTCCGGGTTCGACTTCGAGGGGGACGAGCATGCCGAGTATCGAGGCGAAGCCGAAAAGGAGACCCTGCGCCGTGGCGTCGAGGACGGGGAAGCGGCGCAGGCTGTTCGAGTGGCTGCCGGAAAGGGCCGTGAGCGCGACGAGCAGGCCCAGATTCGGGGCGAGCGCCATCAGGTCCTGGATCAGCCGGGCGTCCATGGTTCAATGATAGGCGTTGCGCGCCTCCGCGCAAGCGGCGCGGTCGGGCAGGGGCGAGGCCGGGCCACCGAACCTTCGGCGCTCAGCCGCGCACGTCGCGCGCCCACTTCCCCGAGCGGAGGCGCCAGCGGCCCGCGAAGAACTTGGCGAACTCCTCCACGTTGAGGAGGGCGAAAACGGCCCAGGCCGGCAACTTCCAGACGAAGGCGCCGAGGGCGGCCAGCGGGACGCCGATGCCCCAGACGCCGACCAGGTCGAAGAGCATGCCGAAGCGCGTGTCGCCGCCGGAGCGGCAGATGCCGACCACCAGGTGCAGGTTGAAGACCTTGAAGGGGAAGGCGAGCGCGAGCGCGAGGAGCATGGCCTTGGCCGCGGCGACGGTAGCCGCGTCCACCTTGAAGAGCAGCGGGACGAGGAGGCCGGAGGCCGCGAGCAAAAGCCCGGCGACCGCGCCGAGGGCGACGCCCAGGTTCGCGAAGCGCTTCGCCCAGTCGCGGGCGCGATTCAGATCGCCTTCGCCGATGGCCTTGCCGAGCATGACGGCCGAGGCGTTCGCGGTACCGAAGAAGAGCACCATGCCGAGCTGGTTGATCGTGTTGACGATGTTGAACGAGGCCAGCGCCCCGGTGCCGACGCGCGCGAAGATGCCGTTGTAGAAGGTGATGCCGAGCGACCAGGCCACTTCGTTCAGGATGACCGGGAAGGCGACCATGAGGAAGCGGGCGACCCACGCGCGGTTCCAGGAAAAGAGCTCGCGGGGCGTGCCCGCGGGCGGCATGCGCCGACCCCAGGCGCCGATGGCGAGTACGGATGCCTCGAGCCAGCGGGCCGCCACGGTGGCGATGGCCGCGCCTTCGACGCCGAGCGCGGGCGCGCCGAGCTTGCCGAAGATCAGCACCCAGTTGAGGAACAGGTTCGATCCGAATCCGACGACGGTGGATAGAAGGGGCAGGCGGACGCGCTCGGTGCCGCGGAGCGAGAGCCCGAGCGCGAACGAGAGCGCGGTGGGCGGGTAGCTGGCCGCCGCGACGCGGAGGTAGCGCGAACCGAGCTCGACCACGGCCGGATCCGGACTGTAGAGTCCGAGTATGGGGCGTGGAATGGCCATGGCTGCCGTCATGTAGAGGAGCGAGGCGCCGAGCCCGAGGGCTATCGAGAAGCCCGCCGTGCGCCTGACGCCCGCAAGGTCGCGGGCGCCCCAATATTGCGCTGTGAAGATGCCCGCCCCCGACGAGATGCCGAAGAGCAGCAGCATGAAGAGGAAGTAGACCTGGTTGCCGAGCGCCACGGCGGCGATCTCGACTTGCCCGAGCCTGCCGACCATGACGGTGTCGAGCATGTTGACGCCCGAGACGACGAGATTCGACAGGGCTATGGGAACCGCGAGCCTGAGGAGGTCGGGAAGGAAGGAATCGAGGCGCTCGGCGTTCTCGTCTTGCATTGATGTCCCCGGAGCTTCCGTATGGGCCCCGCGGCATGGTAGCGGAAAGCGTGGCGCGTAGCCAGAGCCGGAACCTTCCTTCCGGCTCTGGCTAGTCGCGGCCCTCCGCGAGCTCCGCGACGGCGCGGCGCACCGAGTCGGCCTCGGCATCGGCGCGCTCGATGAGCTCCTCGAGCCGTGCCATCGAACGCATGACGGCGGCGCTCGACTCCTGGATGCGGCCGGCGTCGACCGTCAGCTTGGCGGAGCTTTCGCGCGCCGCCGCGATCCGGCTCTCGGCGCCTTCCTGTCCCGCCTCGATGCGGCGGGCGCCGTCCCGTACCTTGACGGAGGTTTCCGAAAGCTCGCGCATGGCCCGGTCGATGTCGCGTCCGCCGGCCGCCAATTCCTCGACCGAGTTGAGTATCTCCCGGAAGGCGTCCGACACCCGGACGATCTCGGTCACGATCTCGGTCATCGAGGAATCGACGTTGCGCACATGTCCGTCGGTGGACCGGACGGCCTCCATGATGCGCTTCAAGTCCCGCTCGATGGCCTGCGCGTTGCCGGCGGAGGATTCCGCCAGGGTGCGGATCTCGTTGGCCACCACGGCGAAGCCCTTGCCGGAATCGCCGGCGTGGGCCGCCTCGATGGCCGCGTTCATCGAGAGCAGGTTGGTTCGGTCCGCGATGTCGGACACCACCTGGATTACGTTGAGCAGGGCGCCGATGTCCTTCACGGTGGACCGGAAAGCCTTGCCGAGCTCGTCGACCGAGCCGCGCCCGGCCTCCGCGACGCCGAGGAGCCGGTCCGCGGCGTCCTTCTTCTGCACCGTGAGCTTCGAGACCGAATCGAGGCTGGCCGCCATCTCGTGGACGGCCGCGCTCGATTCCACCGCCACGGCGTTCTGGTCATCGACCAGGTTCGAGAAGTCGCGGGCGAGCGCGGCGCTTTCGCGCACCGTATCGAGGATGGCGCCCATGTCGCCGTCGAGCGCCGCCGTCGCTCCGCGCGAGGTTCTCACCCGTTCCTCGATCTCCTGGTTCTCCGCCCGGGTTTCCTCGTAGAGCCCGCGTACGGCCAGGGTGGCTTCCTTCTGGCTGCTCGAGGAGCTCGCGACGCGCGCGGCTTTCTCGATGTTCCCCTGGAGGCGATTGACCGTATCGTCCATGAAATGGAGGGCCCGCGTTTCGGTCCGCGACGACATGATGGCGAAGACCGAGCTGATGAAGTAGAAGATGGAGGAAAGAACGATTCCCTCGGCGATGGACGCGCCGGACGCGGCCGCCGCGGGTGCGATCTTGAGGAGTACGAGGAGCGCGAGCGAGGTCGCGCCCATCGCGCTGATGCCGATCGAATAGGCGGGCCGGTCGCCGAGCACGAAGCCGATGACGGGGAATACCAGGAAATAGACGAAAACCTCGTATATCTGCACCTCGGGCGCCTTGGTCGAGAGCAGGGCGAAGGCGAGTATGCTGAGGCTGCCGATCACGAGGGTGATGGCGATGGCGGTCCGGTAGCGCTTCCTCCGGAGGAGGACCAGCGCCGAGACGAGGACCGCCAGCACGAAGCCCTCGGCGATGAGCAGGGTGGCGTCG
>JAKLEE010000077.1 GCA_022703215.1 Spirochaetota bacterium
CCGACGGACGGATCGTCGCGTGCGGCGACGACCGGAACGTCCGCGACGTCCTCGGCGGGGCCCGGGCCCGCGTCGTCCTCTACGGCCTGGGCGACGCGCCCGACCTCGACCTGCGCGCCAGCGGCATCGAGGAGGGGCCGGAGGGGACGCGCTTCGTCGTCCACCCCCGGGGCCGAGCCCCGTTCGAGGTCCGCTCGCCGCTCGCGGGTCGCCACAACGTCGCGAACGCGCTCGCGGCGCTCGCCGCGGCCGAAGGGCTCGACGTATCCGCCGAGCGCCTGGCGGCGGGGCTCCCGAGCTTCCTCGGCGTGAAGCGCCGGCTGGAGGTCCGCGCGACCGCCGCCGGCGTGACGGTCGTCGACGACTTCGCCCACCACCCGACGGCCGTCGCCACGACGCTCGCCGGGGCGCGGCGACGCTGGCCGGGCCAGCGCGTCTGGGGCGTCTTCGAGCCGCGCTCCCTCACGGCCGGCCGCGCCGACTTCTTCGAGCCCTACCTCGCCGCGCTCCGCGAGGCGGACGCCGTGGCGATCGCCGCCCCGTACCACGCCGCCCGCCTCTCCCGGCCCGGCGCCCCCGGCGCGCTCGACGTCGGAACGCTCGTCGCGCGCCTCGCGGCCGAAGGGAAGGAGGCCTTCACGGCCCCCGATCCCGACGCCCTCGCCGGGGCGCTCCTCCCCCGGCTCTCCGAGGGGGACGTCGTCGTCGTCATGTCCTCCGGCGCCTTCGGGGGGCTCTGCGGGAAGCTCGTCCAGGCGCTCGCGACGCGCGAGGTCGCCGCGGTCTGACTCGGGTCGCGGGCCCGGGATCGCCCAGGCTTCCTTCGCCACCTTCACCGAAAACGGCGCACGGTGCCGCGTCGACCGCTATCCGGCGCAGCTCACTCCCTCCACACCTCTGCCGCGAGCGGCAGCTCATTCAGCTCGGCCCGGGCGACCCGCCAGGCCGGGTAGTGCCGGGTCATCAGCTCGACGAAGCGCTCGCTATGCGTCGGCTCGACGAGGTGCGCCAGCTCATGGACGACGACGTACTCCAGGAGGTCCTTCGGCTTCTTCACGAGCTCGGTGTTGAGGCGGATCGTTCCCGAGCGGTGGTTGCACCCTCCCCACCTGGTCTTCATCCGCTGGAGGAAGTACCCGGCGACCCGGACGCCGAGCTTCGCCTCCCACTTGCGGAGGAGCGGGGGGACGGCCTCGTGCAGGAGCGCCTTGTGCCATTCGTGCATCACCTTCGCCCGCTGCACTCGGCCGCTACCAGGACGCACGGTGAGCGTGATCTTCCGGTGACCGAGCTGCACGAACGGCTTCACGTCCTTTTCGACGACGGAAAGGAGGCGGCGACGTCCCCAGAGGAAGTGGCTTTCTCGCTCTACGAACTGCCGGGGCGTTTCCCGTTCCTGTCCCTGGAGGCTCGCCTGCTTCTGGCGAATCCAGCCGAGCCGGGAGAGCGCGTAGGCGCGCGCCACATCCGTCCGCGTCGCCAGCGGCGCGACCAGCGTCACCCGGCCGTCCGGCGGGTGGACCGACAGGTGGACGTGCTTCACGTCCTTCCGCGTCAGCGCGACGGTCAGACCGCCGAGCCGGATCGTGTCGGCCATCAGTACCCCGGCTGGTTCCGGACGATCTCGAAGAGAGCGCGGGTCGCCTCGCGGCTCCGGTCGAGCAGCGGAAAGAGCGCGTTGAGCACCTGCGCCTCACGCGCCTGGTCCCCCTTCCACCCGGCGGGCGCCTGCTCGCGGATGGCGTGATCGATTCGGACGGCGAGATCGGCCAGCTCCCCGTCGGTTCGAGCTTCGGACGCCTCCGACCCGTCCTGCCCCAGCTCGAGGATTCCCCGCAGGTTGTTGTAGATCACCGTCGCTTCCCGATTCCCGTGCAGGACCCGTGGCACCCCTTCGTGGGGCTCTTTCGCCGCGAGCCGCCGCGCCAGCTCCTCGGCCTTTCGCAAGAACTCCTCGTAGGCCGCCGTGTCCGCCCGGCTCTGCCGGATGAGATCGTCGAGGAGCACCGACATCTGCTCGTAGAAGCGCGGGTCGGTGAGCTGCTCCCGGATGATCGTCTTCCGGACGTTGTGGATGATCCCTTCGGCAACGGCGTTCCTCGAGAGCTTCCCCTTCTCGTTCAGCTTGCGGGCGATGGCGTCGTGAATGCCCGTCTCGACGATCAGCTCCATCAGCGGGAGGTCGTCCAGATCGCCCAGTCCCGACGCCGGGTCCGCCTGAACGTAGGTGTTGAGGAGGTGGCGCATGTCCGACTCGTAGGGCTTGATGTCCAGCTCCTCCCCCGAGTGCCTCTTCATGGCCGCGCGAATCTCGCCGTAGAGCTCGACCTCCCGTCGCACCGCCGCCGCCTCGGCCTCCGTGTACCCCGCCTCCGGAAGGTCCTGCGCGAGGGCGGCGAAGGCGCGCACGAAAGTGGCGACCGCCTTGTAGAAGGAGATCCTGAGGGCCTCGCTCTCGTTCAGCGCGTTCGGGTCGGCGGCGTCGCCGCAGAAGTAACGCAGGAACTGCTCGACCTCCCGCGGCAGGGGTACCGGCTCGCACAGGTAGTGAAGGGCCTCCCGCGCTTCGTCGAGCTTCCTTCGCCCCTCTTCCAGCCGCTTTCTCAGGTGGACGTTGTCGTCGCCCCCGCTGGCCGGGTCGGTCTCGAGCTCGTCGGAGGTGTAGACGGCGATCGCCTCCTTCACCTCGCCGAACAGCTCCTTGAAGTCGACGATGTGGCCGTAGTCCTTGTCGTCCCCGTCGAGCCGGTTCGTCCGGCAGATGGCCTGGAACAGGGCGTGGTCCCGCAGCTCGCTGTCGAGGTAGATGTACGTGCAGCTCGGCGCGTCGAAGCCGGTCAGGAGCTTGCTGACGACGATCAGGAGCTTCAGGTTCGCCGGCTCCTGGATGAACCGGCGCTTCGCCTCGTCCTCGTACTGCTTCGTCGTCTGGCCCCACTTCAGGACGTGCTGCGTGTAGGTGTCGAACTTGTAGCGCTCGTCGCTGTCGATCGGCTCGCGAGAGATGGCGTTGTGGTTCGGCTCGTAGGAGGTGACGATTCCGCAGTACCGGCCGAAGCTCGTGTTCTGGAAGAGGCGGTAGTAGTGGCAGGCGTCGTAGATGGAGGCCGCCACCAGGATCGCCGTGCCGCGGTCGCTGTTCAGCCGGGGCCGGAGGCTGAAGTCCTCGATGATGTCGGCGATGATCCGCTGCTTGCGTTCGCCGGCGCTCAGGAGGTCCTGCATCGTCGCCCAGCGCTTTCGCAGGACCGCCTTCTGGAATCTGTTGAGGCCCCGGGTCTTCCGTTCGAACCACTCGTCGATCGCCGCGGGCGACGTGAGCCGCTGTGGCACGTCGCGGGCTTCGTACTTCAGGTCCAGGATGACCCCGTCGGCGACCCCTTCGTGGAACTTGTACGTGTGGATGTCGGTGCCGAACACGTCGCGCGTCATCGGCCGGTCTCTTCGCAGGAGCGGCGTCCCGGTGAAGCCGACGAAGACCGCGCCGGCCATCCAGCGCTTCATCTGCCGGTTCATGTCGCCGCCCTGCGTCCGGTGACACTCGTCGACGAAGACGTAGAAGCGCCCCGCCACGGGCGGCGGCTCACCCGTCAGGTCGGCCACGTCGAACTTGTGGAGCAGGGCGCACAGGAGGCGCGGCGTGGGGCTCCGGAGCTTCTCCAGGAGCTCCGCCCGCGAGCCGATGCGCGGCGAGGGCGAGTGGGCGCCGATGACCCCGGCGTTCCTCATCACCCCCTCGATCTGCTTGTCCAGCTCGTCCCGGTCGGTCACGACGAGGACCCGGGCCTCGGCGTCGTGCTCCAGCACCCACTTCGCGAGGAGCACCATCAGGATGCTCTTCCCGCTCCCCTGCGTGTGCCAGATGACGCCGCCCTCGCGTCGATCGAGCCGCCTCTGCGCTGCCTTCACGCCGAAGAGCTGGTGCGGCCGCGGCACCTTCTTCTGGCCAGCGTCGAAGATCATGAAGTGGCGAATCAGGTCGAGGATGCGTTCCTTGTTGCAGAGCTGCGCCAGGGGCCGGTCGAGGAGCGCCCCGGCGCCGGACACCGCGCCGTCCGGCGCCTCGTCCTTCCACGCCACGAAGAACTGCTCCGGCGTCCCGGTCGTCCCGTAGCGGAGCCCCTGCGAGTCGCTCCCCGAAAGGACGAGCTGGACCGTGGCGAAGAAGCCCTTGTTGAAGATCTCCTCCTGGTTCGTGATGAGCTGTCGCACGCCGTCGCCGATCTCCACCGAGCTGCGCTTGAGCTCGATCACGGCCACGGCGAGGCCGTTCACGTAGAGGACGAGGTCCGGCCGCCGCTGGTGGCCGCCCCGGAGCGTCACCTCCTCGGCCAGGGCGAAGTCGTTCTCTTCCGGGTGCTCCCAGTCGATCAGGTGGACGGTCTCGTGCGCCTGCCCTGCCGCGACCTGGACCGGCACGCCGTAGCGCAGGAGCTGGTAGGTGCGCAGGTTCGCCTGATAGAGCGTGACGCCCGTCGCATCGGCGGCGGTCTCCAGCTTCTGAAGGGCCGCGGCGACGTGGGCGCCGGAGTACCCGCGGGCCGCGAGGTTCTCGCGCAGGATCGCCGTCTCGACGCAACGGTTGTTCTCGCGCTCGCGCCAGTCGCCGAGGTAGCGGTAGCCGAGCCCGTCGGCTCGCGCCGGGTCCGTGAAGAGCGCGACGACGCGGCTCTGCGTCCTGCGCTCCGAGCGGACGCGCTCGGTCACGGCAGGACCTCCCAGCGACCGCCTTTCTGCGGGCCGACGTAGCGCACGCGCCCTTCTTCCCGCAGCTTCCGGGTGGCCCGCTCCACCGCGCTGGTGGACTTCCCGAGCGCCTCCGCGACGTCGGCCAGCCTCAGGTCGGGCCGCTCTCGCAGGAGCGCGAGGATCGCGTCGGCGGTTTTCACCGGCGTTTTCACCCGCGTTTTCACCCGCGTTTTCACCGGCGCCTCCCCGGCCTGCGCGACGGGCTCGCCCGCGAAGCCGATCTCCAGGCGCAGCTCGTGCCCGGACGCTTCCAGTCGGGGCTCCGGCGCTCCCGCCGCACGGCAGGCCTCGAAGATGCGCCGGATACCGCGGCCCCAGGCCTCGATCTGCCCGGCCCGGAAGAACGCGTTCGCGACGTTCGGATTGTAGGGAAGGGACGCATGCTCGCCGAGCAGCTCCGCCAGCCCCCAGCCCTCGGGCAGGACCGCGGGGTTCCAGATCGTGAGGCGGTCGGCGTAGACCCGGATCTGGACCGGCGCCGGGACCGCGTAATCACGATGGATCAGGGCGTTGAGAACCGCCTCGCGAAGCGCCGCCTCCGGCACCCCGAAGCGCTCGACCCGCTGGATCCCCTCGTACCGGATGCCCGCTTCGAGGTACTTCGTCCGCAGCAGGTCGATCGACGTCGCGACCTGCGTGAAGAGGTCGCCGCGCACCTCGTCGTGGAAGGCGAGATCGGTCTCCGACCGGAAGAAGCCGATCTTCACGAACGCGCCGCTCACGAAGCGCTCCGGGTCCTCGTGGAAGAGGAGCGCCGCCGCCCGCTTGAGATACGCGCCGTCCCGAAGCTTGAGCTTCTCCAGCAGGCTCGGGACCGCCTCGCGCAGGATGCCGGGCTCGACCCGGCCGCTCTGTCGCGCGAGCGACCGGAAGCGCTGGATCGCCGCCGTCGACAGGTCCCTGGGGGAGAGCCCCGGCATCGGCACGCCGTCCCAGGTGCGGCCCTGCTTGCGCAGAAGGAAGCGATCGAGCCCGGCGCCCTTGAGCTCCTGCAGCGTGCTGCCGCTGCGCTGGTAGTAGTGGCCGCGGTAGCTGATGGGGGACGGATAGGCCGGCGTCACGATCTCCAGGTATTCCTTACCGCCTGTCCGGCGAAGGTTGACCGCGACGACGATGCCGAGGAGGTCACGGACCTTGTTCGGAAGCTCGACGAGCAGGCGCTTCGCATCCGGCACGCCGACGACCCGGCCCTGGTCGTTCCGCCCGATGGCCAGCACACCCCCTTCGGCATTCGCGAAGCCGCAGACCCAGCGCAGGTACTCGTCGCGCCAGGACTCCTTCCATTCCGTGTGCTGGCTCTCTCTCATACGAGCCGCGTCCTCCCGGTGAGCAGCTCCTGCATCATCGCCTGCTTGAGTGCCCGGGTCTTCTCGAGGCGGGCTTCGAGGGCGGACAGCTCCGCGTCCATGTCGGAGAGGACGGCGGCGATGGCGATCTGCTCGTCGACTGCCGGCAGCGGCATTTCGACACTCGCGACGTGCGCGCGGTTCGTGGCGTAGACCTTCGTCCCCGCAGCGAGCCGCCGGAGGTGACCTGCAAACGGCGGACAGAACTGCAGGTATGCCTTGAAGCCGTCCGCGAGCACGTCCTTCTCAAAGCGCGCAGCAATGGTGTGAAGCCCCGAGACGACTTCGCCGGTCCCGACGCCGCGTATCTCCACGGACTTGCACACCCCGGCCAAGTCTTCGGACGCATCCGCGAGGATCAGATCTCCGTCCTCCAGTCGGTCAAGGCCCGACGCCTTCGTCGACGGAAGACTCGGCAGTCCGTCTGGGACAAGCGTGGTCCCCCTGCACGCGTGCACATCGCCGTAGTGCAGGTACTTCACGGGGCCTTCCTCCGTAAGCTCGGCGCGGGCATTCACGCCGTTTCTCAGGAATGTCACGTGGTCCCCCAGCCGCGTCGTCTCCCACTCCCCGCGGAAGCCGGGGAGGCGGGTCTGGCCGGTGAGGAGCTGCTGCATGGCGGCCTGCCTGAGGTCGCGCTTCTTGGCGATGAGCCGCGTCAGCCCTTCCAGCAGCGCATCTACATCGCTCAACGCCCCCGCGATGGCACGTTGTTCAACAAGGGCCTCGGGTAGCTCGATGGCTAGGGTCCTTACGTCGCGAATGTTGATGCCCTTGACTGCCTGGCCGATGGTGTGGAGGGCGATCTGGTGTTGCAGCGGCTCTGATTGAAGTGCGAAGTAGAGGAAGGCCGCGTCGATGCCGTCCTTGATTCGCACCCTGGCAGTGTCTTGGGTGATGTTGGCCCCGTTCAATCTAGAAGGCACGAGGGCTACCCGACCTGTCGTTCCGCGAATCGTTACGAGCAGATCGTTTGCAATCAAGCGCGATCTCTTGTACGCATCATCGACGGAGGGGTGGGCCAGCAGCAGATCCGACTCTTCAACGCGCCCGTCGACGATGTCTCTGACCTTCACGACGGGCACGCCGCCGGCACAGTGCGATCCAGGCATCAGGATGCCGTAACAGATGGGCGCATCGGGTTGAACGCATGCGTCAAGCGACACGAACCCCCAGCCATCTGGAACGGCTCGGGCCGCGCGGCGCTTGGGTTCCGGCCTTACTTCCAAAGCTGCCCCATCTTCTTCAGATGCCCGTTCACCCGCGCGGTAAGCGTCGCCACCTCATCCACCAGTACCGGCAGCGGCGTGGCATAGCGTTCGGCGAGCTCGCGAATGCGGCCGGTGAGGGTCTGGGACACGCGGTCCAGCTCGCTCTGCACGGCGGCCGACAGCCGCGCCATCCACTTGTCGTCGATCACGAGCGTCTTGATCTCGGCCTCGGTGAGCGTGGGGTACTTCTCGTAGGCCAGCGTGTCGAGCGCGGCGTCCTGCTCCTTCACGGCTCGCTTGAGGTCCGCCTCGCTCTCGGAGAGCTCCAGCCAGCGCCGGAGCACGGCAACCTCGTCGAACGACTCCTTGTCCCCCTTGATTTCCTTCAGGCGCGCGTTGACCTCGGCTTTCGCGATCTTTTCGAGCGCTCCGAGCGCGCCTTCTTCGCCGCCGTGCTCCTCCTCCAGCTCCGTGAGGCTGGCGGTGGCGGCCTCCAGCTCCGCCTGCTTCGCGTCGAGGGCGGCCTGCTGCTTGGCGAAATAGCGGGCGACGACGAGCGGCTTCGGAACCAGGTCGCAGGCCCAGCCCTTGTCCTTGCGCCGGCCCTTCTTGTCGGTCTCCACGATGCGGGCGGGCCTTGCCACCCAGCCGTCGGCGGCGATCAGGTAGGCGTCGTCCTGCATAGTCTCGGTCCAGTAGTCCATCAGGTGCTGGTAGACGTCGTAGGCGTCGAGGAGCGGCGCCGGGCGGAAGGCGGCCAGGAGCTCCTCGGCGAGGGCCTCGATCAGCGCCTTCGGGTGGCCGTCCTTGCCGAAGGCGCTGAGGCGGCGGGTGGCCGACGCGCGCCAGCCGGCGAAGAGCTTCTTCGCCTTCTTCTGGAAGGCGGTGAACTCGGCGTGGCCCAGGATGGCGGACTTCACCTCGGTGATCGGCATCTTCAGGCGCGCGTAGCCGGGGCGACCTGCCGATTCGAAGAGCGCCGTGCGGATGGCGGGAATCACCTTCCAGTACTCGCCGAGGGCGTCGAGATCGCGCTCGGGGATTCCGCCGCGCAGGTGGCCGTCGATGTCCTGGAGGTCTTCGGGCGTCGTCGTGTCGATGTAGCGCGGCAGGTTGAGGTTGAAGTCGTTTTTCGGGTCGGCGATCTCGTCGAACGGCACCATGCGGGCGTAGCGCGGCACGTCGGCGAGCTTCGTGAAGGTGTCGACGATGCGATGGATGTCCTGCTCGCGGAGACGGTTCTTGTTGCCGTCCTTGAGGAAGCCCTTGCTGGCGTCGATCAGGAACACGCCCTTCCTCGCCTTGGCGTTCTCCTTGTCGAGCACCAGGATGCAGGCGGGGATGCCCGTGCCGTAGAAGAGGTTCGGGGGGAGGCCGATGATCCCCTTGAGGATGCCGGAGCGGACGAGCTGCTGGCGGATCACGCCTTCGGCGTTGCCACGGAAGAGGACGCCGTGCGGGAGGATGCAGGCCCCTTTGCCGGTGCTCTTCATCGACCGGATGATGTGCAGGAGGAAGGCGTAGTCGCCCTGCTTTGCCGGCGGCACGCCCCAGGCGAAGCGCTGCCACGGGTCGTTCTCCGGCGTGAGCCCCACGCTCCAGGTCTTGACCGAGAAGGGGGGATTGGCGACGACGTAGTCGTACGTACGGAGCTTCTCGCCGTCCCTGAACTTCGGCGCGGCGAGGGTGTTGCCCGCTTGGATGTTCGCGGTCGGGAAGGCGTGCAGGATCATGTTCATCCGGGCGAGACCCGCGGTGGTCACGTCCATCTCCTGCCCTTCGAGGGTGATCTGCCTCCCCGCGCGGGCCGCCACCTTGAGGAGCAGCGAGCCCGAGCCGGCGGTGGGGTCGTAGGCGGTTGTGGACGCCTTGGTGTTGTCCGGGGAGATGCCGATCACCTGCGCGATCACGCGGCTCACCTCGGACGGCGTGTAGAACTGCCCCTTGCTCTTGCCGCTCTCGGTGGCGAAGTGCCGCATGAGGTATTCGTAGGCGTCGCCGAGGATGTCGTCGTGATCGGCCCGGTTCTGCGAGAAGTCGAGCTCGGGCTTCTGGAAGATGCCGATCAGGTTGGAGAGGCGCTCCACCATCGCCGGACCTTCGCCGAGCTTGTTCGGGTCGTTGAAGTCGGGGAAGTCGCTGCGGGCGAGCCGCTCGTTCGCCTCGATCAGCGGCTGGATGACCTGCGTGTTGATCCGGTCGCCGAGGTCGGGCCGGCCCTTGAGCGCGACCATGTCGGCGAAGCTCGCGCCCTTCGGGATGACGACGGGCGGCGCGAAGTCCGTGCTGCTGCCGTACTTGTCGCTGATGTACTTGATGAAGAGCATGAAGAGGACGTAGTCCTTGTACTGACTCGCGTCCATGCCGCCGCGCAGCTCGTCGCAGGAGGCCCAGAGGGAGGAGTAGAGGTCCGACTTCTTCAGCGCCATCGGGTCCTTCGCTTCTTGGCCGGGACTCGCGCTCCGGCCGGCGCGGGGCAGCGGGTCACGGAGGTGTGGGCGGGCCGACGCCGCAGAATCTAACGCTCCTTCGCGACCTTCACGGAGAGGCGCGGGAGGCCCTCGATCTCGAGCTCGAGGAGCTGGCCGTCCGCGAGCGGGCCGACCCCCTCCGGTGTCCCCGTCAGGAGGAGGTCGCCCGGCTCGAGCGTCATCGCCTGCGAGACCCACGAGACGAGCGTCGGCAGGTCGAAGATCATCCGCGAGGTCCGCGCGTCCTGACGGACCTCGCCGTCGAGGAAGGTCCGCAGGCGCACGTCGGAGGCGTCGAAGCCCTTCGCGACGACGGGGCCGACCGGGCAGAAGGTGTCGAACCCTTTGGCCCGCCACCATTGCCCGTCCTTCTTCTGGAGGTCGCGCGCCGAGATGTCGAAGGCCGGAGTGACGCCGAAGACGACGTCGGCGAGGTCCTCGCGCCCCACGCGCCGGGCGCGCCGCCCGATCACGAGCGCGAGCTCCCCCTCGAAGTCGACCCGCTCCGATTCCGGGGGGAGGACGACCGTCCCGCCGTGGGGCAGGAGCGACGTCGACGGCTTCAGGAAGACGAGCGGCTCGGCCGGGACCTCGTTCCCGAGCTCCTTCGCGTGCGCGAGGTAGTTCCGGCCGATACAGAGGACCTTGCCTCCCGGCGGGACCGGCGGCAGGAGGTCGAGCTCCTCGTACGGCCGGGCCGGACCGACGGCCTCGCCTCCGGACCAGGGGGCGCCGTCGAGCGGGGTGACCCGGCCGGCCTCGAGCCGGCCCCAGCGGGGGAGCCCCCCGTCGTCGTATCGCAGGAACTTCTTACGGCCTCCTCCGTCAGCTCGCCCCG
>JAKLEE010000078.1 GCA_022703215.1 Spirochaetota bacterium
CAGCGCCGTCGCCGTCAGGTTCCCCGCCTGAAGCGAGCCGAGGTTGCTCGCGCCCGAGGTCACCCCGACGAGACCGGCGGAGACGCGGCGGAGGCCGAGGTCTTTTGCGCTGGCAGGAGTGGTTGCCCCCCACTTTATCGCCCCGCCCGACCCTAGCCCTAGCCCGTCGTAGGTACGCCCGACGACTACCCCGTAAACAGAGGTGGGGCCGCTCGCAACGGCGCCCCCCAGCGTCAGTGTGTCCGCCACCGCGTCGTACGTCAGCCCGGCGTCGCAGCCCATCGCCACGGGCGAGCCGAGGAAGATCGGGACGGAGGTCGCGACGCAGCCGGAAGGCGTAGAGAAGCCGGAGCCGCCAGCCCCGCCGTCGAGCCGCACGGCGACCTGGTCGAGCTTGTACGCCGCGCCGGGCGACTGCGCCACGAGCGGCGCCGCCAGGAGCAGCGCCGCGACGAGGAGCGTGGATGCGGCCGACTTCATGCGCCGGAAATACGCAAGCGCAGTTTTCCTCCCGCACGTTCGGCAAGCGCGAGCCACCAGCCCGGAGGCTTTCTTCCACTGGTAGGTGTTCTCTTCTGTGAATTGATGGCCGTTCACACACGCCTCCTGTCTGGCGTGGGCGGCGCTCGCCCCGACTCCACGCAACGCGTTCTCTCGTTTGCTCACTGGTTCCAGATGGTCCGGGTTACAGCACGCGCGGTTGCGGCAGAGATGGTCGAGTGTTTCCGCCTTTATTTCGCCGCGCATGGCTACGTACATCCAACGATGCGTGAGCCAGGTCTTCCCGCCACGGTGCATGGTCCCGTATCCGTCACTCTTGCGAATGCACCCAGTGAAATTCCAGCATCCACTCGCGTCGACCGCGACCATTTCCGCAAGCGGGCGAGCGCTCATGGACACTAACGTTGTACCTCGCACGTCGCCGAGATCGTCCCGACCGAGATCGACGTGACGTAAAGCCGCGTGTAAGCGATCGACGGGACGGACCACGCCTCGCCGCCGACCGCCGTGCCGGACGCGCGCCCGGTCGGATTGGTGATCGTGGCGACGGTGTACCAGTCGGCGTTGTTCGTGCTCTGCTGGATCGTGACGACCGCCGTGCTCGCGGCGGCAGCGTCGGCCCGCCAGATGTGGACGCGGACATACTTCGCGTTGCCGGTGTCGATCGCGGTGGAGGCGCCGGTCGTGGCCTTCGCGGTGAAGACCGTTTCGACAGCCGCATGGGCCGAGAGCGCGAGCAGGCCCACGAGGGCGGTTGCGAGGATGAATCGATATGCCTTCATGGGTCTCCTCCCGCTCTCGAGGACGCGCTCGCAACGCGCCCCCGAGGCTGGATGTCGGTTGCTATGGGTACGTGACGTAGAGGAGGTAGATCGTCCCGGTCGATCCGGTGACGTTCGCGATATCGCCCGCGCCCGCCGTGACGATCGCCTTGACCGGCGTCGCAGCGGTGACGAGCTGGATTGCCGCGTCCGTCGCCCGTTCGGCGGCGGCGTTGCCGTAGACGGTGCCGGCAGCGGCCTTGAGGTCGCTCGCCGCGAGGAAGTCCACGTATGTCGGGTTGGTCCGGCCCACGCCGATGGTCAGAGTGCCGGCGGCGAAGGTCGCCTGCGTGCCGACGACCGTGTACGCGGAGAGAAGCTGGCTGTTCGCCGGGAGCGTCCCGATCGTGAGAAGCGCCTCGGTGCCGCCAGTTCCGGCGGCGACGAGTTCGGCGTTCGTCCACGGGTACTTGATGACGCCGAACGAAGCCGCGCTCGAGGACGCGCTGCCGACTTCGGCAGCCCACGCGCCGGGATCTTCGGAGAGCGCGACGGCCTTCGCCGTGATGGTGCCAGCCGAACGGGCCGAGACGTTCGCGCGGATATACGGCCAGGACGTGCCGCGGTAGCACTCGCCGGACGGCGACGCCGCCGGGTTCGTGACGGTCGCGAGCGTGAACCATACCGTGTTGTCGAGCGAGCCCTGGATCAGGACCGTACAGGACGACCCGGCGGCAGAGTAGACGTAGACCTTCGTACCGGGAGCGGACACCGGGACACCTGAGCCCGCGCCGGTCGTGGTGACGGCGGAGAGGAGAGTGAAGACGGACGGATCGTTGCTCATCGTCGTCTCCCCTTACGCCGTCACGTCAGACCACAGGTAGCCGGCGGTGTTGAGCTGCACGGCGTGGGTGTAGGCGTCGTCGTAGTAGAGGATGTCGATGCCCTTGCTGCCCTTGTGGGGGTCGGCCTCGGTGCGCTGGAGCGGATAGCCCGAAGAGACCAGCGTGCATCCGAACTTGATGTCGTACATCCCGGTCCCGCCGACGTAGAGCAGGCCCGCGCAGTCGTTCCACACGTCCGCGACCGTCCCGCCGGGGGTCGTCGCCGCGATGGCCTCGCCGACGAGGACGCGCACACCGAGGATCGAGCCGACCATTTCGAGGGAGATCGGCACCGCCGGGTCGCCCTTGGTCGCGCCGCCGTTGACGTACTTGACGATGTTCGGGTGGAGGCGCAGCGCGTTCGCCGCAGTCGGGGAGAGCCACAGGACGTTCGGCCGCTGGCCGATGATGGCGCGGAGGACTTCCTGCTTCGCGTGGATCGCGCCGAGCGGGTCGCTCGAGGTGTGCGACCACTGCGAGGTGCCCGAGAGCGTCGCGTAGTGGGTCGAGCTGGCGTAGTTCGACGTGGTCGTGAGGAGCGTGGCGGCGAGCGCCTCGCGCCGGGTCTCGACCTGGGTGCGGATGACCTTTGCCTTCTCGTCGTCGATGTTGATCCCCATCGCCGCGGCGGCGCTGCGCTCGTCGGGGTCGATCCACGCGCTCATGCCGTGCTTGACGAGGGTGATGTTCGCCTGCGAGATGCCGAGGTCCGCCCGGCGGTGCTCGCCGTACATCCCGATCTCGTCGCTCGCGTTGAGGAGGGCTTCCTTGCCGAAGGTGAAGTAGGTCGCCTTCAGTGTGCCGTCCGGGCTGGCGCTGACGGGCGGGAGGAGCTGGTCGCCGATGAGTGGGAGCTGCTTGTACGCCACCCCGCCGGGGAGGAAGGCGTTGTTCAGCGGCTGGAGGTCGGAGAGCGCGGTCGCCTTCTGGAAGGTGACCTTGTCCTTGAGGGTGGAGAGGATGTTGCTCATGTCGTGCTCCTCAGATCGCCATCCAGTACACGCCGGCCGCCGCACCCGTACAGGCGCTCAAGGCCACGCCACAGGTGAACTCGGTCTTCGTGGTGACGGAGGACTCGGGGGCGAGCTGGCCGCTGGCGGCCGGCATGACGTAGTCCCCGATGGCGATCGTCGCGGACGACAGCGAGTAGACGATGTCGCCCTTCGTGATGATCTGGAAGGCGACGGCCTCGCCCGAGTCGGCCGCCTCGTAGGCGACCGCGACGGCGCAGCCGTTGGCCGGGCACAGGCTGACCTGTCCCGCGACCGTGTGGGGCTCGACGAGCAGGTTGACGGCGATCGCTTCCGATGCCGTGAAGACCTGCGTGCCCCTGATGTGAACGACGCCCTGGTTTGCCATCTGCGCCTCCTTTACTGCCGAGCGACGCCGATGGCGGCGTTGCGCTGCGCGCGGATCTGGTCGGCGTAGGACGCGGCCTTGCCGCTCCTGTCCTTGGCCGACGCGGTGATGAGCTGCCCGGCAGCGGGGGCCGGGGGCGAACAGAACAGGGTCTCGAAGGACTCGAGGTCGGCGACCGCGAGCTTCCCGGCGGCGTCGAGCGTGGCGGGCGTGATCGTCCCGAGCGAGGCGGCCTTACGGACGGCGGCGATGACGCGCTCGTTCTTCTCGGCTTCGGCCTTCACGTCGGCGACGGTCTCGACGAGCTCGATGCGCGGCTTGACGCTCGCGGCGGCCGGGACGGCCTCCTCGAGCGGGTTCGGGAGATCGGCCGGCTTCTCGGCCTCCTTCTCCATGTCCATCTCCGGCTCCGGCGCGCCCGCCAGCGCCTCCATGAGCATCTTCGTCAGCATGTCGTCGCTGACGGCCTCGGGCATCCCGTACTCCTTGCGCAGGAGCGCCATGAGGCCCGGCTTATCGAATGCGGCGCTCTGCTTCTTCGCCGCGGTGACGGTCTTGGAATCAGCCATTTGCGATTCCTCCTTTTCGGTGTCGCCGTCAGAGGCGGCGGGTTCCGGGGTTGAGTCGGGCGTGGCTTCGGTCGACGCTTTGATCGGGGGCATCCCGGCAATCGCCGGGTCGTTGACAAGCGACACCTCGGAGAGCCGGCGCGGACGCCAGAAGCCCTCTTCGTCCTGCTCCGCATCGAAGCCGGGCGAGCGGTAGCCCCATGCCCCGCCCTTGATCTCGTCGAGCGCGCGTTCCGTGTAGCGGATGAAGGCGTACAGCCCGTCCGCCGCAAGTTCCACGCGGTCGATCCACCCGGCCGCCATGCCGCCCCGCGCCGGGTCCTCGCCGTGGCGGTAGAGGGCGGGGGCGGGCTCGGTGCGGGTGCTGAAGTCGGCCGCAACGGCTGCGAGGTCTTCGGCTGTGAACCGCCAGCGGCGATCGTCGTTCCCGGCAGGCTCGCCGACCGGGAAGACCAGCTCGCGCTTCGGCTCGATGCTCTGCCACTGCGGATCGGAGAGCGCCATCGCCCGCTGCGTGAAGGTCACGCGTGAGAGCTTCGGCCCGGTGATCCGGCGCACTTCGAACTTGATCTCTTGCACGAGATCGCTCACTTCCTCGCCTCCCTCGCCTTGCGGACCTCGTTCTTGCTCCCGAGGTAGGCATCCGCCAGCGCCGCGCTCAACTGGTCGCAGAGCTGCGGCACGTCGGACGGTTCCAGCCCGTCGAGGGCCGCCCCGAACGAGCGCAGGTCGCCGTCGTCCCCGAGCCCCTCGAGGAGCGCGGCGATCGGGTCGGTGATCTCGGCCCCGGCTGCCCGCGGTGGCTTGGCAGGTTTCGGAGGCTCTTCCCGAGCGGCGGTCTGCGTCGTTCCAGCGCCGAAGGAGGCGAAGGGGTTGACGGCAGGTGCGGCCGGTGCTGGAGCGAGAACGTCCTCGCCCTCCGCGGGAGCCGGGACCGAAAGGAGTTCGCGGGCGTAGCCCTCGCCCACCGTCAGCCCGAGGTCGCGGGTGATGGTGAGCAGCGCCTGCGACGCGACCGCCATGTCGACCGGGTTGTCGAACTGCGGGACATACTGCGGCGTGTAGCGGACGGCCGCTTCGCCCAGGTTCAGCCGCACGAACGGCATGAACAGGTCGCGCCGGATGACCTCGGAGATGACCTGCCAGAGCCCGTAGAGCACGTCGCGCCGGACGAGCTCGTGAACCGCCGCGCTCGCCTTCGACCCCTGGTCGGTCCCGACCGTCGCCGTCTGCTGCGAGCCGAGGAGCGCGACCGAGATCCGCTGGGCGGACTTCTCGAGGTACGTTTCGTGGACGAGCGCGCCGGAGGTCGGGACCGAGGTCGCCTGGAACTCGACGCTGGTGCCCTCCGAGACGACGAGCGACCCGGCCGCGCCGAACTCGGCGAACGCGGACTCGAGGACTTGCCGGTCAGCCTCGCGCCCGTACTTGCCAACCGGGATCGGCGTCCCGAACCGCTCGATGCACTGCATCTCCCAGCCGCCGACGTTGAACCGGCCGAACCACTCGCCGAGGATCGAGCGGTAGACCCCGCGCAGGCTGAAGGTCGGGACGTCCTTGTCGACGACGGTGGCGAGGAACTTGCCGGGGAACTCCGTGAGCGGGACGCCCCGCGCGTCGGCCGGGTCGAGCGCGACCCGCAGCGCGCCCGTGTCCACGTCGTACCGGAGCCGCTGCTGCGGGACGACCTTGAACCCGACCCACTTCCGGACGGGCGAGGCCGGGTCGTTCCAGATGATCTCGGTCAGGCTCTCGCCACGGAGGTCGCCCTCGACGACCCCGCCGATCGCGTCCCTCATAGCCGAGTCCGGCGAGTCGACCGCGGCCCGGACGGCCTCGGCAACACGAAGCGCCTCTGGCGTCTCGTCAACCGGGATGACCTCGGCCGGGAGCGACTGGATGCCAGCGACGAGCTGCCGACGGACGCCGCGGATGTGCGAGTCCGTGGCCGGCATCAGGTCGTAGATCGCCGCGATGTTGCGGAGGTCGCCGTTGTCCGCCGCGCTTAGCGCCGCGGTGATGACCGACGCTGAGACGGAGGAGACCTGCGTGCGCCGCTGGAAGTCCTGTCGGGTAGGTGTGACGAGACGCCCCGAGAGGGCGTCGACGGCGGCTCGGATGCGTGCGAAGAAAGTTGGCCTGCCCATCCGTCGTCAGAATCGGACGGGGAGATCCGCTTGCCTAGAAGTTCACGGCACAGTTGTGCCGGAAAGTCAGTGCCGGACGGTTCGCTTCGTGCTCACGCCCTGGAACAGTTCAATCCGCCACCCGACGAGCACCTCGGTCTCGTCCGCGCCGCAACCGGCCGGGGGCGGACAGGTGTAGTGCCGCTCGGTCACCTCCTGCCGCCCGGCTTGCGTCTCGACCTCGCCGATGCGCCTCGAGCCGATGAATACCGCCGGCTTTCCGCAGCGGGGGCAGCGGGTCAGCGCGATGGGGCACCGCCTGCCCCATAGGGCACCGCCTCCTGCCCGCATCGGCGGAAAAGCACGACCTGCCAGCCCACATTCGGGTTCTCAAACGGCGGGACAAGCACGTCCCATTCGTCCGCGAGGCCGAGCATCGCGTCCGCGAGTTCCTCTGCGGTTGGGCTGCGCAGGACCAAGGACTGGAACACCAAGGCCATTTCGTCCGCCATCAAAACCCCCTCCCTGCGCCCCGCCCTATACGGACGGCGGACGCTGCTGCCGGGCCGTGGCCGTCCCGCACGAACGCCTGCACGACCGCGTCCGCGAGGTCCGTCGACCGCCCGAGCCGTTTCCTGATCTCGCTCTTTTCCTCAATCGCCACCTTCCCGGCCGAGGTCGTCCGCCAGCGTGGCGCGGCCAGCTCCCCGACGAGCGACGCGTCCCCGTCGCCCGGCAGCACGCTGTCCGGCGGCAGGCAGACGGCCGAGCCGTTGCCGGGGTCCAGCCGCTCGCGCATCCCCCACCACGCCTCAGCCCGCCGGTTGACGAACTCGAGTTCCCCGGACGAGTCCTTGCCCTGCGCCTTGGCCCCTGCCACGAACGCCCGCGCGTCCGCCTTGAGTTCCCGCAGCCGGGCGACGACTCCAGCCCCGACGCCGATCGCGTCGACCTGGGCGTACGCCCCCGGATGCAGCGCCCGCATCACCCGCCCGGCCGTCTCCATCTGGTCGCCCCGCGCGAAGCTGTCGAGCTGCGTCAGGATGTCGCCGTGCCGAACGGCGAGCACCGTCCGGTCGCCGCCCATCTCCCCGCCGCCCACGTCCACGCCGATGCAGGTCTGCGGCCCCGTGCGCGCGCCGTTGTCCTTCCACTCCTGCCACCGCTCGACGGCCGCCTCAATCCACGACAGCGGGATGACGCCGTCCGCCTCCTCGGCGAACTCCCCGAGGACGCGCGTGCGGTAGACGCTCGAGGCGTCGCCCCACTGCCGGGCGCGGGCAGCAGCCCACTCCCGCGTGACGCGCCCTGCCCCGATGGCCTCCTCGAGCGAGACGTGCCGGGGCCACCAGTCCTCCAGCCCCGGCCGGCGGGCGTGGATCGCGTGGAAGCGCCCGATCGGCGGTCCCGGCGTCGAGGTCGCCAGGACGTACGCCTCGCCAGCCGAGAACGCGCCCTCGATGGCGTCCCATGTCGGGTCGGGGATCGCCTTCCCCTCGTCGATGAGGTAGAGGATCTCGTCTGCGTGCGCGCCCTCGATGAGTTCCGCCCGGTCTGACGCGACCGCGAACGCCTCGCCGTGTGGGAGCTTGATCGACATCGTCAGGAGCTCCCGCCCCTCCCGCCACGGTACGATGCCGGCCGCCTGCCACTTCGCCCCCCGCGACCAGCGGGTGATCTCGGGCCATAGGTACTTCTCGAGCTGCCGCCAGCCGCCGGCCGTGGCGACGACCTTCCAGCCGACGCCGCGCGCCTCTCGGCTGGCCGCGAACGCCATTGCCGCCCAGGCTACGAGCGCCGTCTTGCCGAGCCCGTGCGGGCCGCGGACGCAGACGCGCCGCCTCGAATGCAGGGCGGACAGGATCTCGGACTGATACGGGGCCGGGCTGGCCCCGAGGACGTCGCGCGCGAAGCCGGCCGGGTCGGACCAGTAGCGGGAGGAGACGGCCGTCTTGGCGCTACGTTGCCCCAGAAAGGCCCCCCACTCCTCAGCGACCGACGGCACGGAAGTCCTCCTCGACGGCCGCCAGCGCGTCAGGGAACCGGGTCAGCGTGGCGTATAGGCGATCCCGGAAGCCGAGCCACTCCCCGGAGGCGAAAAACACGTTGACCGTGGCGGCCGGGTCCGGGCGAATCTGCCCCGTCGCCTTGCCGATGAGCTCGACGACGGGTTTTAGCGTCGCGACCGCCTCAAGGAGCAGCTTGCGCGGGTCGGCCGTCTTCGTCTCGCCCTTGACGACGGTGATACCGAGCCCGTCCTCGACGTCGCGGAGGAGCTTGGACAGCTTCTCAGTCTTCCGCTCGGTCCGGTATCGGTCGTCCCCGATCGGGATCTCGCGCTCCCAGACCACGTCGACCTCATGTGTCCGCGGGTTCAGGTTGTAGCGGCCGGGCGCGTTCGGATCTTCAAGCCATGCGTCGGCAGCCGAGAGCATCCGATACCCGCGGTCAACGAGTAGGTCAAGCTTCGCCATCACGTCGCGGGCAGCGAGGGGCATTTCGGCCTGGAGCTGGGCGACCGTGTCGACCGCCTCCTGCATAGCCGGCGTGATGTGCTTCGCCTTGTACGTGTCGAGCGCCTTCCTTGAAATCCCGAATTCGCGCTGTATCTGCGCCATATTGGCGCCGGGGGTCAGGATCGCCTTGAGGATGGCGGCGCTCTTCGGGTGCCTCTCGACGGACGGGGGACGGCCCGCCTTACCCACGTTTTCTGCCCCTGACGTGGTCGCCAGGCTCTGAGCCAAGCGGCCGCAGCATTGATGCGGTCATAAGCGCCGCCAAGTAAGCGCCGGGGACGTCGGGCATCGCGCGAAGTAGCCCGTTCGCTATCTCTTCTCGTGTCTCGTCCCCCCTCGCCTCGCGCATCCATTTGAGCCAGGCGCGGCCGATATCGTTTGGGCGGACGGTGGGTTGGATCGGGTGATGCATCAGTAGCCTCCCCCGCAGACGGTGCAGGGTCGCCCGGCCATCAGCGGGGGCTCCGGGGAGCGTTACGACGGGTACGGGTCGCTACCGTGTCGTAACTGACGTCGTAACCGCCGAAACCCTTGTCCCTCAATACCTTACTACTACAGTTACAACGGTTACGACCTAAGTAGTAGATATGAACATTAGTTGACGAGGTGGGGTGTTTTAGGGGGGTAGGTTGAAGACGATTTTTCATTTCAAAAAGTCCTCTTGGAGATGTTGGGAAAGGGGGGGCGAAGTCGTAACCGTCGTAACCGCGCGTGCAAGTCCGTGCGGGTGAGCAGTTGACCGGTAGCGACCTCAAGTAGCGACCTTCCTGTATCGACGGATGACGGCCCCGTTTTCCTTCGCGACGCGCGCCTCGTACCCGAGCCTCTTGAGGCAGGCCGCCACCCGCATCTGCGCGGCGCGATCCTGACGAGCTGTCTCGACCTTGATCGCGTCGAGGACGCGCGCGACGGTGATCTCGCCCCGCGACTGCCACTGGTAGGGCTCGAGCGCCTCTGCGATCCGCTCCTCCCAGGCGTCGGCCTGGAACCGCGTTTCCTGCGCCTCAGCGGCGGAATGGAGGAGCTCCTCGGAGTCGAGCCACCACTTCTCGCCGGAGTGGTAGGCCCGGGCGGCCTCGGCCCAGAGCTGGTCCTTCCGGGTCGCGGCGAGTTCGAGGTCGATGGACGAGCAGGCGACGCCCCAGAAGCGCCGGCCGCCGGTCTCGTCGATCAGGTACTCGGTCCGGTTCGTCGAGCCGACGAAGACGAGCTGCCGCGGCCAGGTCTGGACCCGGCGGCCGTAGGGCGGCCGGAAGCGGTCATCGCGGCGCGTCATGAACGCCTTGACCCTCTCGACCTCGGAGCGGTGGACGGAGGAGAGCTCGGCGATCTCGAGGCCCCAGACGCCCCGGACCTGGAGGCCGGCGTCCTTGGAGCCGAGAACGTCGATGTCGTCGGAGTACCAGGGGGCGAAGAGCGTGTTCAGGAGCGTGGACTTCCCGAGGTTCTGGGGGCCCTCGAGGATCAGCGCGTGGTCGACCTTGCAGCCCGGCTGGTAGATCCGGGCGACGGCAGCCGTCAGGAACCGGCGGGCCTGCGCCCGGGTCAGCGGGGAGTCGGGCACCCCGGCGAGATCCTCGAGCCAGTGGTCGAGCCGGGGCTCGCCGTCCCAGACGAGGGACTCGAGGTAGTCCCGGACCGGGTGCCGTTCCGATGAGTGGGCCGCCATCTGGACCGCGCCGTCGACGACTTCGGGTGTCACCATCAGCCGGACCTGCGACTGGAGCCAGGCGGCCGTCTGTGCCGTGTGGAGGTCGGACCACGCGCCGGACGGGGACTCGACGGGCGGCTCCGTGCAGTGGGTCTCGCCCGTGAAGATGTTCGCCCAGAGCTTGCCGGCCCAAGCCGGGTGATACCGGAGGAAGACCGCGGCGTTGTGAAGGCACTTCTCGAGCAC
>JAKLEE010000079.1 GCA_022703215.1 Spirochaetota bacterium
AGGCCAGGGCGTGGCCGTGGTCGCGGTAGCCGGTCAGGACGTAGTCGGTCGAAAGGTCGAGCGCGCTGATGGCGCCGACGCCGACGGCTTCCTGCCCGTTGTAGAGGTGGCAGAAGCCGCCGATCTTGCGGAGGCCGTACATCTGGCCCGCGCGCTCCTCGAAGGAGCGGATGAGTTGCATGCGGCGGAGCAGCTCGAGGAGCTCCGCCTTGCCGAGGCCGCCGAGCCTGCCCGGGGTAGCGCCCGGGGCCGGGGCGGAGGGCTTCGGGTTCACTTTATCAGCCACGGTTCGCCTCCTTCCGCGCGGCGCGCAGGGTCCGTCCTTCGAGGGGGTACGAAAGGACGATTTCGTCGATCTCGGTTTCGAGGACCACGAGGTCGCGGGGGTTCGGGTTGGCATTCCAGAAGGCCTCGAGGTGGGGACCGATGGCCTCGAGCACCCCGGCCTTGAGCTTCTGGTCGTCGACCGCCCACGCGCTTCCGCGGGCCTCGGCCACGACGTCCAGTCCCGCCGTCTGGACGGACCAGGACACGGCCGGGTTGGCGGCGATTTCGGCGACCTTGTCGAACTTGGGCGAACTCACCGAGAAGATCCGGCCATGAAGGCCCGGCAGGGTGACGGGCGTCATCCAGCGCGCGCGGGGCCGCCCGGCCGCGTCCACGGTGGACAGCAAGGCCACGCGCGCGAGATCCACGAGCCCCGCGACGCGTTCCATCAATTCGTCGAAACCGAGCTTTTCATCCGATTCCATCGCTTCCTCCAAAAGTTTTCATGCGGAAAGGCGCGGGCCGCGCGCCATGTCGCCGCGCGCGGCGGCGGATCGTTCGGGGTCGAAGGGCCGGCCCAGGGCCGCGAAGGCTCCGGGCGGGACAGGCATGCCGGGCGCGGCCTCGATGGCGACGACGAGACCTTCCTCCACGCGGAAGGAAAGATCGCCCGAGCGCACCGCGAAGGGCGGGGTGCGGGCGTAGACCCAAGCCTGGCTCCGTTGGCGCGCGACGCGCTCGACCAGGCCCGGATCCTCGGGCGGGGCTTCCCAGGCGCCGGCCCCGCCCCGCGCCGCCGATTCCGCGCGGAACGCCTCGACGGCGTCCTCGACGGCGAGCCCCGGCACGAAGTCGGCGAGCGATCCGACGCACGAGCGCTTCGAGGGCAGGGCCTTCGACCAGTCGGGCTCCACGCGGGGCTCGAGCGCGGCTTCGACCGCGGCCGCGTCCGCCTCGACGAGCAGGGTGCCGTGGACCAGCACGGCGCCGCCCCGGAATGCGCGCGCGCTGCCTGAAAGCTTGCGGCCGTCCGCGAAGAGGGCGCCCCGTTCGTCCGCGGCGCACGCGACGCCGAGTCGCGCGCAGGCGGCCGTGACGAAGCCCAAGGCGTCCGCCAGGTCGAAGCGCCCGCGCGGCCCGACGAAGGACCAGCAGAGGCAGCCGGGACCGTGGACCACGGCCCCGCCCCCGGATACCCGGCGGTACTCGGGCAGGACGCCGGAGCTTTCCGCCCAAGGGTTCTGGTTGCGGCCGAACACCACGCAGGGCTCGTCAACGTAGAGGTGGAGGCGGAGCTCGCCCGGGGCGGCGCCTTCGAGGAGTCCTTCCTCCAGGGCCAGGTTGACGGCCGGGTCGCGCCAGGGCGACCGCGATAGCTTAGTAACCATGTCAGGCATAAAGATAAGGACCGGAGGCGCGAAAGGCAAAAAGCTCACGGTGGGCGAGCGAAGGGAAAAAAATGCTCAAAAGAAGAAACCACGGAGGCACGGAGACACGGAGGGAAGAGGGAGCAAAGCGAAAGAGGCCTCGGGGCTGAAGATCGGGATAGGCCTGGCGATCGGAAGAGAGAATACATTTCATTATTTGGTATTAGTTTAGTGACTGCTGATATATTCGTCGGAGGGAAATGGAAAAAAATATTGGAGATCGGGGGTTTTGGCACGGGGTTTGCTTTATAGGAGGTGACGGCGAACGAAAATCGCCGAACAGAACCTTCAAGGAGTTCGCCATGCAGAAGCGCATCGTTTTCGCGATCATCGGCCTTGCCGCCCTCGTCGGCATCGTAGCAGCCCAGGGCTTCGGTCCCGGCATGATGGGCCGCGGCGGGTATCCCTACGCCGCCCCCGCCGCCCCCGCCGCCCCCGCGGTGAAAACCCTCGAGGGCAAGCTCCAGATCGTGGACGGCGTGGCCGCCCTCGTGGTGAAGGACGTCACCTACATCCTCCACTTCCCGGGCTTCTTCCGCACCGCCTACGTCGAGGAGATCAAGGTCGGCGCCACCATCAAGGTGGAAGGCTCCGAGTACCCGGCTCCCGCCGGCCAGACCCGCCCGATCTTCGCGGCCACCAAGCTCACGGTCGGCTCCAAGACTTTCGACCTGGCCACCCAGACCCAGGGTCGCGGCGCCATGCCCTACGGCGGCATGATGGGCGGCCGCGGCGGTCGCGGCGGCCGCTGGTAAGTCCTTCGCCACAGGCCCGGCACAAACGGGGCCGGAGTCCGAAGCCGCGCGCTTCGGGCTCCGGCCCTTTCCGTTCGCCCGCTTGCGTGGCTATCTTCCAGCCCATGGCCAGCCTACCCGCATCCTTCGAAGACCTGATCCGGAGCGCCGAGCGCCCGGTGCTCGCCGATTTCTATGCCGAATGGTGCGGGCCCTGCAAGGTAGTCTCCCCCGTGGTCGAATCCCTCGCCCGCGCCCACAAGAGTTCCCTGCTCGTCGTCAAGGTCGACATCGACCGCAAGCCCCAGGTGGCCGGCGCCCACGAGGTCTCGGGCGTTCCCACGCTGGCCCTGTTCTGGAAAGGCCGCGAGCTCGCGCGCCTTACAGGCGCCTACCCCCGCGAGCGCATCGAGGCGGAGCTCCGCAAGGCCTGGCCCGCCGACGCCCCCGCGCTCTGAGCGCCGTCCGGCCGCGAAGCGCGACCTCCCCCGACCCCGTCAATAGAACACCTTCACGAGGCAGAGGCCTTTCGCGTCGAGCGCTCCCGGCGCCTCGGCCCGCACACCGTCCGCCAGCAAGGCCGCGACGCCGGCCGGCTCGAGCCGGCCGAGCCCCGCCTCGACCAGGGCGCCGGCCATGATGCGCGCCTGGTTGCGCAGGAAGCCGTCGCCCTCGAACTCGAGGTCGAGGAAGTCCCCGCGCTCGACGACGCGGACCGCGCGGAGCTCGCGCGTCGCGCTCTTGTCGCCCTTCGCGTTCGTGAAGGCGGAAAAGTCTCGGCGGCCGACGAGCGCGGCGGCTACCGAGCGCATCGCCCCCCGGTCCAGCGCATCGGTGACGCGCAGCGCATACCGGGCGGCGAAGGGATCCGGCCGCGCGCCGAGCTGCAGGCGGTAGCGGTAGAGCTTTCCCGTCGCGCGGTAGCGGGCGTGGAAGCGCGGCTCGGCGTCCACCGCCGAGAGCACGGCGAGGTCGGGGGGCAGGTCGCCGTCGAGCGAGCGGAGGATGCGCTCCAGCGACTTGCCGCTCCGCGTCGGTACGCTGGCCACCTGGCCCTCCGCGTGCACACCCGCGTCGGTCCGCCCCGCGCCCGACGCCTCGACCGCTTCGCCGAGCACGCGGCCGAGCGCCGCTTCGAGGAAGCCCTGCACGGTGCGGGCCTTGCCGGGCAGGCGTTGCCAGCCCTTGAACTCGGTGCCGTCGTAGGCGACGACCAACTTGAGTACGCGCTCGCTCCCCGCATGGAGGGCCGGACGGTCTCTGGAAGGGGTTTCCTGCATGGAATGGAATATAGCTTGAAACCAGTCGATGCGCAGGCTACCCTCCCCGTCCCGCGCGGGAAGGACGCGATCGGGCGACGGACAGCCCTCCGTGGCGGAATTCACCCCGGTAAATTGGAAATTTCAACCAACGTACCGTATCATTCTGATTCGAGCGAAGAAGCACGAAAAGTACCCGCCGCCCGAAACAGCAACAAATGAGCATCGGGTCTCGCGCGCGGCCCCATGGACGGAGCCGCTGAGCCTGACGAGAGACAGAGCGGAGTTTATGGAAAAACTGCAGGTGAAAGGCGGAGCGGCCCTCGGCGCGGCGCCAGGACCGGACGCCTTCGGACCCGAGCTTCCCGACGTCCCGACCGGACCCGCGGAACTGCTCAAGCTGAAGGACGAGAACGAACGGCTCCGGACGCGTGTCGACGCGCTGGAGCGCAAACTCTCGCTGCAGCCCCAGAGCGGGCTGCCCACCCACTTCCGCCTCGAAAGCGAGCTCGAGCGCTGGATCGAGAATCGGGACGTGAAAGACGGCTTCGCGGTCCTCATCATCCAGCTCGGCCCGAACTATTCCACCGTCCGTAAGACCCTGCGCACCAGCATCACCGAGTGGCTGCTCTACCAGACCGGCTGCCGGGTGCAGGCCCTGCTCCGCGACGAAGACCGCGTCTTCCACACCCGCGAGCACGAGTTTGTCTTCCTGCTGCCCGCGCTCAAGGGAAAGCCCCTGCTCGCCTTCCTCAAGAAGGTCTTCTCGAGCCTGGCGGAACCGCACGTGTTCGCCGGCTTCAAGATAGCCCTGCAGGTCTCGGCGGGAGCGGCCTACTGGCCCGATCATGCCGACGACAGGTCCGAGCTGCTCCACCGCGCGGACATCGCGGTGGGCCTGGCCGCCGAACGCCGCGAGTCCTTCGTGCTCTTCAAGGAAGAACACCTCGACCGCGCCATCGAGCGCCTCGAGCTCCAGAACGACATCATCCGCGCCATAGAGAGCGCCGCCATCCGGGATATCGGCGAACAGTTCAGCCTGCGCTACCAACCCAAGCTCTTCGCGAGCGCGCTGGAGGGCGACGAGCTGGTGGTCGAGCGCGTCGAGGCCGAGGCGCTGATCCGCTGGAACCATCCTGGCCGGGGGCAGCTCCTGCCTTCGCTCTTCATACCCCTGGCCGAAGAGACCGGCCTCATCCAACCCATCGGCAAGTGGCTGATCTACCAGGTGGCGCGCCGGCTCGCGGAGTGGAAGACCGGCCCGCTCGCAGACACGGGGCTCTCGCTCAACCTCTCGGCAAGGCAGTTCCGCAACGAGGACACCATCGAGACCCTCGAAGGCCTGGTGCGCATGGTCGGCTTCGACCCATCGCGCCTCGTGGTCGAGCTGACCGAGACCAGCCTCTTCGAGGACCCGGACGCGGCGGCGCGCATCCTCGAGCGTTTCGCGGCGGCGGGCATCCGCGTCTCGGTCGACGACTTCGGCACCGGCTACTCGAGCCTCTCGCACCTCCACCGCTTCCCGCTCAACGAGATCAAGATCGACCGGCTCTTCGTCGAGAACCTCGACCGGAACCGGCACGACCGCATCATCGTGCGCTCGCTGGTGGGCATCGCCCGGGGGCTCGAGCTCGACCTGGTGGCCGAGGGCGTCGAGCGCCCGGAGGCGCTCCGCTCGCTCTGGGACATGGGCTGCCGCGGCTTCCAGGGCTACCTGATCGCCCGGCCCCTGAGCGCGCCGGACTACGAGACCTTCGTCGCGAAGCTCCGCGAGCGGGGCATGCGCTACCGCTTCGGGTAGACGGTCCCCGCGCGGATAGGCCCGATACGGTTCCGGTCAGCTTGCGCCAAGGCCGTTTTCCGCGTAAGGTATCAGGCGGACGCAAGGGAGGGGACGATGGGCAAGCATGACAGCCTGCGAGCGCGCGTTTTCCCGGGACCGAGGCAAACCTGCCGCGGCTGCGGACTGCTGCTGGTCGCCACGCTGGGCATCGCCGCCTGCGTGCGCGAACCCATCCTGGTCGGCGTTCCGGTAGGCCTGACGGGGCTCGGCGCGCGGGTCGGGGTGATGGGGCGAAACGGCATCGAGCTGGCCGCCGAGGAGATCAACGCGTCGGGCGGCGTGCGCGGCCGGCCCCTCGAGCTCGTCGTGGCGGACGACGGCGATTCGCCCGAAACCGCCCTCGAGGCGGATCGCTTCCTCGCCGATTCAGGGGTCGTCTGCCTGGTGGGCCACATGAGCTCCAAGACGGGAGTCCTGACGGCGGCCTTCGCCACCGAGCGCGAGCTGCCCCTGCTGAGCCCTACGGTCTCCGCACCCGAACACTCGGGCAAGGACGACTACTTCTTCCGCATCGTGGCGTCCAGCGACCTCCAGGGCCGCGACCTGGCGGCCTACGCCCTTTCCCGCGGCGCGCGGAAGGCGGCCCTCGCCTGGGAGCTCACCAACGCTTCCTACTCCATCCCGATGAAGGAGCGCTTCGCCGAGACCTTCCTCGCCGGGGGAGGCGAGATCACGGGAGGCATCGGCTTCCCCACCGGCGCGGACACCGACTACGCCAGTATCGCCCGAACCCTGCTGGAAGGCGGCCCGGACGCGATCCTCGTCTCGGCCTCGTCCTGGGACGTCGCGAACGTCTGCCAGAACTTCGCCCTGCTCGGAGCGCGCCCCCTGGTCCTCCTGCCGCTCTGGGGACGCACCGACGACCTGATCACCCTGGGCGGCGCGAGCGTAGAGGGCGTCGTGGCGATCAGCGGCATCGATCCGGACGACCCGAGCGAGAACAACCTGGCCTTCCGCTCGGCCTACCTCGCGCGCTACGGCGAAGAGGCCGACTTCGGCGCCGACTACGGCTACGAAGCCATGCGCATCATGGCGCAGGCCCTGGAACGGGCACGGAGCCTCGCGGGTCCCGACATCAAGCAGGCGCTTCTTTCGCTCGAGGAACCCTTCCGGCTCCAGGGCGAGCTCCGCCTGGACGCATTCGGTGACTGCGACCGTCCGTACGGGCTCTCCGTCATCCGCGACGGCGCGTTCGAAACGCTGCGTTGATCATGTGGAGCCTGCGTCGCCTCTTCCTGGTCTCGCTCGTGACGGCTGCCCTGTTGCCGGCCACGGTCGGCACCGTGGTGGCCTCCCTCGTGGCGAACTCGGGCGCCAGGAGCATGGCCTTCGATTCGATGCGCTCGGTGGCCCGCTCGGTCGCCCTCGAAACCCAGCGCTACCTCGCGACACCGCTCCGGATGCTCGGCTCGGTACGCTACTTCCTCGAGCCCGGGCGCGGCGACGCGGAGCGTCGCGACTTCCTCGAAGCCCTGGTCTGGAACAAGGAAGACATCGACGCCGTGCTCGTAACCGACCGCTCCGGGACCATCCTCGACCTGGTGCCGGCCGACCCGCGGCGGCTTGGCACCGACGTATCGGGCTCGCCCGGCTTTTCCACGGTCGCGGAAGGCGGGGGCTTCGTCTATTCGCAACCCTATGTCGCCATCGCCACCGGTTCGATGACGGTCTCGCTCTGGCTGGATTTCGGCGAGCGCATCGGCTCGCTGCTGCTGAACCTCGAGAAGCTCTCCGACTTTGTGCGCCCCTTGCGTGCCGACTCCTCAGACCGGATCGGAATCGTCGACGCGCGGGGCCGCTTCATAGCCCACAGCCAGGAGGAGTTCGTCATCGAGCAGCGCCACGCCGAACCCGCCACCTTCGGCTCGGACGGGGCGCCAAACGAGTTCATCGAGGATGAACGGGCCTGGCTCGCCGTCTCCACACCCGTGGGGGGAACGGAATGGACGGTGCTCTACTACCGGGACCGCGCCCTGGTCCTTGAATCGAGCCGGAAGCTCCAGAACCGCATGCTCGCGATCGGCCTCGTATCCGCCCTGGCGTCGGCGCTCGCCGCCTGGCTCCTGGGCCGCTCGCTCATGCGCCCCTTCGACTTCCTGGTCGCCGGGACGCGCGCGGTCGCCGCGGGCCGCTACGGGCGGCTCGAACTCGCGGCGGCGGGCAAGTCGACCTTTCCGAAGGAATTCGCCCCCTTCGTCACGGCCTTCGACGCGATGGCCGAAGCCATCGGAGTGCGCGAGGCCGAGCTCCGCCAGGCCCTGGACGAGAAGAGCGTGCTGATCAAGGAAATCCACCACCGGGTCAAGAACAACCTGCAGATCATCGCGAGCCTCCTGGCCATGCAGGCCCGCTCGGTCCGCGACCCGGAGGACCGCAAGCTCATCCACGCGTCGCAGGATCGCATCCGTTCCATCGCGCTGGTGCACGAGCAGCTCTACCGCTCGGACGACCTTTCGAGCATCCCCATGGCCGAGTACGCCCGGAGCCTCGTCGAGCACCTCGGCTCCTCGCTGCACCCGGACGGCTGTCGTCTCGACCTGGAAGCTGACGACTTCCCGCTCGGCATCGAACGCGCCCTGCCCTGCGGCCTCGTCATGAACGAACTGGTCACCAACGCGCTCAAGTACGGGGCCGCGGCCGGGCGCGGCCCGGCCATCGCCGTCCGGCTCCGATCGCCGGACGGCGAGGTCGTCCTCGAGGTCGAGGACGACGGCCCCGGCCTCCCGGCCGGCGTCGACCCGGAGACCTCGGAGAGCCTCGGGCTCAGCCTCGTGGGTTCACTCGCGAAACAGCTCGGGGGAAGCGTCGAGTGGCTTCGCCCGAACGGGGAAGCTGGGCGCTCCGGCCTGCTCGTTCGCCTTCGCTTCGCGCGGGAACGCGCGGAGAGCCCTCCCGCCTGAAATCGTCGCCGCGACTGCCGTCGCGCCGACTCTCGTCACCGCGACGCGCCTCGCCCGTGCGCTGCGGAACGCCACCCCGGCCGCTGCTTGCGCCGGCGGAGGCCGGACGGGAAGCGAAGGGACGCGCCGCGTCCGGGCGGGCCGCGGGCCGCTCGCCGCCAGCGAAGGGCCGGGCAGCCGCAGGCCGTCCAGCGGGAGCGCCGCGTCCGCCCTGCCTGCCGCGCACGGGCCGCGGGCCGCGGTCGTCCTTCTCCGGCTCGCCGAGTGGCAGGTTCGGGTCGCCCTCGAAGGGAATGCGCTCGCCGATCAGCTTCTCGATGGCGCGGAGCAGCGGCTTCTCGTCGGGGTCGCAGAACGAGACCGCCTGTCCCGAGGCGCCCGCGCGCGCGGTGCGGCCGATGCGGTGGACGTAGGTCTCCGGCTCGTTCGGCAGGTCGAAGTTCACCACGTGCGTGATGCCGTCGACGTCGATGCCGCGCGCGGCCAGGTCGGTCGCGACGAGCACCTTCACCGAGCCCGCCTTGAAGTCCGCGAGGGCGCGGATGCGCGCGCTCTGGCTCTTGTTGGCGTGGATGGCCGCTGCGCCGATGCCGTCCTCGCCCAGCTGCTTGGCCAGGCGGTTGGCGCCGTGCTTGGTGCGCGTGAACACCACCGCGCGCTCGATCTCGTGGTCGAAGATCAGGCGCGAAAGCGCCTCGCGTTTCCCGGCGCGCGCCACGTGGACGATGCGCTGGTGGACTTTCTCCGCGGCGGGGCGCTCGGTGTCGATGGACACGCGCACCGGGTCGCGGAGGATGCCGGAGGCCAGCTCGGCGATGTCGCCGGGCATGGTGGCCGAAAAAAGCATGGTCTGGCGCTCGACCGGCAGCTTGGCCACGATCTTGCGCACGTCGCGGACGAAGCCCATATCGAGCATGCGGTCGGCCTCGTCGAGCACCGCGATCTCCACGCGGTCGAGCCGGATCTTGCCCTCGGACATCAGGTCGAGCAGGCGCCCGGGCGTGGCCACGAGCACGTCGATGCCGCGCCAGACCGCCTGGACCTGCGGGTTCTTGCCGACCCCGCCGAAGACGACGGCGTGCGTGAGCGGGTACTTGCGGCCGTAGGCCTTGAAGCTCTCGTCGATCTGCGCCGCGAGCTCGCGGGTCGGGGCCACCACGAGGGCGCGGACGGAGAACTGCGCGCGCTTCTCGATCGGGCGCGCGGAAAGGTGCTGGATGATGGGCAGGGCGAAGGCGGCGGTCTTGCCGGTGCCCGTGCGCGCGATGCCGAGGAGGTCGCGGCCTTCGAGGAGCGGCGGGATGGCGCGGGCCTGGATGGGGGTCGGGGTTGTGTAGCCCTCCTCGCGCAGGGCGGCCAGGAGGCCGTCGGCGAGGCCGAGGGAGGCGAAATCGGTCTGGGTCTGGGTCTGGGACAAAGGGAATCCTTGTGCGGGCAGGGAGCGCGCGGAACACGACGCCTGGGAATGGCGTGGCGCTGCATCGGACCGTGCCCCGTTGGTGCTGGCGCCGGCGCTGACGGCCGGACGCGGAGGAAGGGTCGAAAGCCCCTCCCCTGGAGGCCGGCGCCGACGGGGCGACGAAGGACTCCGCAATCAAGATACTCCGGATCGATCCTTCGCGGCTAGTGGCCCCGTGCGCGGAAACTCCAAAAGCTCGAACGCCTTGGGGAGAAAGGCGAACGGGCTTCGGCGCCAGCTCGCTTCTACCCTTCGCGGAAGGCCCGCCGGCCTGAGGCGGCGGCGCCGGGTTGCCCCGCGCCGCGCTCTCGCTCGCCCGGCCGTGAAGAAGCCTGTGGCCCGCGCGCGCGCCCAGGCAGTACCTTCTTCCTGAGCCCCGCGGACGCGCGGGCTCCTTCCGGAGGAAATCCATGGGAACTGACAGGAAGCTCGACGCCGCGCGGCGCGAGGAGCTGCTCTCGATCCTCGAGGCGCGCTTCGAGAAGCACGCGAAGCGGCACGCCGGGCTCGACTGGGCCGCGGTCCGCACGCGGCTCGAGGCCGCCCCGGACAAGCTGTGGTCGCTCTCGGAAATGGAGCGCACGGGCGGCGAGCCCGACGTGGTCGCCGTCGACGCGGCCTCGGGCGGGCTCGTGTTCGCCGACTGCGCTCCCGAGAGTCCCGCGGGGCGACGCAGCCTCTGCTACGACCGCGCCGCCCTCGATTCGCGCAAGGAGC
>JAKLEE010000008.1 GCA_022703215.1 Spirochaetota bacterium
AGGCGCAGGAAGGACAGTAACGGACGAAGCGCGGTAAACCGCGCTCCCTCAGTTCAAGTCCCTAATGTCTGGAAGGTGAGCGCAGGATGAGGTCGCCTGCGCGAAGCGCGGGCTCTACAATCCATACCTTGCCGAAAGCGGCGCGAAGCGACGCATGAGGTCGCCTGCGCGAAGCGCGGGCTCTACAATCCATACCTTGCCGAAAGCGGGCCGCAGGCCCGCATGCGCGAACTGTCACGGACGAAGCCCCGTACCCGGGGCTCCCTCAGTTCAAGTCATAATCGTCATATAGAGGAGCGCAGGATGCGCGAACTGTCACGGACGAAGCCCCGTAACCGGGGCTTCGTCGATGGTTCAAGAACGCCATGGATGGCGTTCTTGAACCTATTGCTCTATCACCTGCAGATCCTGGAAGTAGATGGCGCGGACTTCGCCCTTCTCGACCATCCAGTTGAGCATCTGCCGGATCTCTTCCTTCAGGATGCCCTCACGCTGGGGGGTAAGCTCCTCGGCGAGCTTCCTGGAAAAGAAGTTGCGCAAGGCATCCTGCATCTGGACCTTGCGGGTGGTGAACTCGTTCTGCAGCTCCTTGTCCCGTTCGTCATAGCCCAGGATGATCTCGACCACGACCGAATGCGGCTCGGGATCGGCCGTGCGGGCGCGGATGCTGGGCAGCTCGGAATAGACGGCCCAGGCGGGGGTCGAAGCCTGGTAGGCTTCGGAAACCGGCAGCGCGGTCTGCGAGGAGCCGCGGCCGTTCAGCACGCTCACGGTGACCACCACGATGGTTACGATGAGCGCGATGAGGGCGAGGGCTATGCCGACGAACATGAGGATGCGGAGAATGCCCGAGCCGCCGCCCTTGGGCTTGGCCTGCGCCGGCTGCTCGCCGCCCGACTCGTCGAAATTCAACGAACTGTCTTCGTACTGGTCGCTCATGGCGTTCCTCCGTGATCTCGCGGCCCGACCGGCCTACAGGTGGCCTTCGTCGAGGATGATGACGTCGATGCGGCGATTGTAGGCCCGGCCCTCCTCGGTGTCGTTCGTCGCGATCGGCACCGTGTCGGCGAAGCCCGCCACCTGGAAGCGCCGCTCGTCGGCGCCGAAGTCGGCCAGGTACTTCAGCGTATTAATCGAGCGCGCGACCGAGAGCTCCCAATTGGACGGCCAGGGCCCGTCCGGATCCGTCGGCGCGGCGTCGGTGTGTCCCTCGATGCGGAAGCGGCGCTCGCCCAGGTCGGGACTCTTGAGAAGCTCGGCCAGGCGCATGAGGAGCTCGCGGGTCGCCTCGATGTCGAGTTCGGCGCTCGCGGGCCTGAAGAACGCGTCGCCCGCAAGCGTGATGACGAGACCGCGCTCGTCGCTCGTGACGCGGACCTTGTTCGACTTGATCTCGGGCTGGAATAGCGAGACGGCCTTCTTCTTGGCCACGGCGAGCATCTTGCCCTTCTCGAGCGAGGGCAGCGTGTTGACGGAGTTGCCGAGCTCGGCGAGCTTTCCCGCCGAGACGGTCTCGCCGCCGGCGGCCGCGCCCATGCCGACGTTGTTGAAGCTGGAGATGAGCGCCTGGATCTGCGGCTCGGTGACCTCGGCCGTCTCGAAGAGGGCGACGAAGAAACAGAGGAGCAGCGTCACCATGTCCGAGTAGGTGACGATCCACTCCCCGGTGCCGCCCCCTCCCCCCTCGGCCTTCTTCTTCCGCGCCACGAGCTTCCCCCTAGTCCTTTCCGAACTTGTCGATGACGGCGCTCTTGTCGGCCGGATTGAGGTAGCTCGCGAGCTTGACCAGGAGGATGCGCGGGTTGTCGCCCGCCTGTATGGAAAGCACGCCCTCGATGCACATTTCCTTGATCAGGGTCTCGTCGTGGTCCTGCCCCGCGAGCTTGCCCATGAGCGGGGTGAACAGGAAGTTGGCCATGATGGCGCCGTAGAAGGTGGTGATGAGGGCGACGGCCATGTTCGGTCCGATGCGGCTCTTGTCCTCGAGGTTGCGCATCATGCCGATGAGGCCCATGACGGTGCCGAGCATGCCGAAGCCCGGCGCCAGCTTCGACCAGGCGTCGAGCATCTTTATCCACTTGGAGTGCCGCTCGTTCATCTGGTTGAGCTCGGTCTCCATGATGGTCCGGATGATCTCCGCGTCCGTGCCGTCCACGACCAGCTTGAGGCCCTGCTGGAGGAACCTGTCGTCCAGCTCGTTGATGTATTCCTCGAGCGAGAGGATGCCTTCGCGGCGGGCGCGGTCGGCCAGCTCGAAAAGCTTTTCGACCAGGGCGCGCCCGCCGTAGTCCTGGACCCGGAAGGTGCGGCCGATGATCGAGAAGACCCGGATGGCGTCCTTGAGGCTGTAGTTGATCATCAGCGCCGACCAGGAGCCGCCGATGGTCATGAACACGGACGGGATGTCGACGAAGGCGTCGATGGACGAACCCGAGGATACCGCCGAGATGATGATGCAGGCGACGCCGCCGATCAGTCCGACCAGGGTTCCGAGATCCACGCTCTACTCCTCGTTGCCGAAAAGGCCGAGTTTCCGTCGGTACGCAATGATGGCGTCGATCACGGCGTCGACCTTCTCGCGGACTATGACGTGCTTGCCGCTCGTGAGCGTCAAGGTCGTGTCCGGGGTCGTCTCAATATACTCGATGAGGTGGGGGTTTATCCAGAAATTCTTGCCGCCTAGCTGCGTGAGCTGGATCAAGGCCCGCCTCCTCTTGCCGCGCGGATTGCCCCGCCACCGTCTCCGGCGGCGGGGTTTCCGTTCAACGGCGCCTTAGCGCTTGAGCGTCAGGAGCTCCTGGAGCATCTGGTCGCTCGTCTGGATGGTCTTGGAATTGGCCTGGAAGCCGCGCTGGGTCACGATCATGTCGGTGAACTGCTCGGCCAGGTCGACGTTGGACATCTCGAGGGTGCCCGCGAAGATCTTGCCCTTCCCGGCGATGCCGGAGGGCCCGATGTTCGCGAGGCCCGAGTTGATGGTCTCGACGAAGTTGGTCTCGCCGGTCTTCTCGAGGCCGCCGGGATTGGTGAAGGTGGCGAGCGCCACCTGCCCGATGGTCCGGTTGGAGCCGTTGGAGTAGACCGCGGTGATGACGCCCGACTGGTCGATCTTGAAGGTCTCGAGGTAGCCCATCGAGTAGCCGTCCTGCATGAAGACCTTGGTGCTGGAAGCCTCGGCGAACTGGGTTATGGTGTTGCGGACCGAGCCCACGGTGCCGAGGTTGAGCAGGAAGTTCTGGCGGAGCGGAGCGCCTTCGACGGCGGTCGCGTCGGCCACGTCGAATCCGACGTTGATCGAGAGCTGTCCCGCGTCGGGGCCGGCCGTGCCATTCTCGTCGGTGACCCGCAGGAGGGTTCCGAGGTTGGAGAATTCCACGATGAAGGTGTTGCCGCCCGGGTTCGCCGGATCGACCCCGACCGCGGCGTTGGTGCCGACGGCTGCCTCGGGGTCGATGGTCACCGTGCCGAGCCACTGGTTCGGCTGGCCGGCCACCTTCGAGAAGTCGACGCGCAGGATGTGCTCGATGCCGAAGGCGTCATAGACCTTTTCCTCGACGCGCCAGGTGTTCTGGCGGACCGTTTCTGGGGCGGCGCCTTCGGGAATTTCGGCGAGGCGCTTGTCGAGGTTGCAGGCCAGGTCGACCATCGAGGTCGCCTTGGCCGGATCTTTCGATCCGATGGGGATCACGAGGTCCTCGAGGGGGCCGGAGGAATTGAGCACCTCCACCCCGTTGATGACCGTGGCGTTCCAGCCCTGCACGCGGAAGCCGTTGCCCGGGTTGACGAGGCGGCCGTCCGCGTCGAGGCCGAGGGCGCCGGCGCGGGTGTAGAAGGTACGGTCGCCGCGCTGGAGCACGAAGAAGCCGTTGCCCTGCACCGCGAGGTCGGTCATGACGCCCGTGGTCTGCAGCGAGCCCTGCGTGTGGATGGTGTCGATCGAGGCGATCGACATGCCGAGGCCGATCTCCTTCGGGTTGACGCCGCCGACCTCCTCGTTGGGCCGGGCCGCGCCGGACATCTGCTGGTAGAGCAGGTCCTGGAAATTCACGCGGCCCTTCTTGAAGCCGGTGGTGTTGACGTTGGCGATGTTGTTGCCGAGCACGTCCATGCGAACCTGGTGGTTCTGCAGGCCGGCGACGCCGGAATACAGCGAGCGCATCATGGCGGCGCCTCCTTACTCTTCTATGACGGTGGAGACCTGCTCGAGGTCCCAGAACGATCCATTGACCATGACCATGGGGAAGGCTCCGCGCATGACCTGGGTGACCTGGCCCGACACGACGCGGTCGCCGGCCTGGACCTCGACCTGCTTGCCGAGCAGGCCCATGGCCTCCGACGAGCCGAGCAGGGAGGCGACCTTCGAGAAGTTCGCGCTCATGTTGGTCATCTGCTCGAGGCTGGAGAACTGGGCCATCTGGGCGATGAACTCGCGGTCCTCCATCGGGGCCGTCGGGTCCTGGTGCTGGAGCTGGGTGACGAGGATCTTGAGGAAGTCGTCCTTGTCCAGCTCGGTCTTCTGCCCGCGCCCCTCGTTGAGGGCCTTGTTGAGCGCGGCGACCTCGAATTCGGTGCGCGCGAGCGCGGCGGGGTCCATTGCGGTCGAAAGCGATGCGATATCCACGGGAATCTCCTTCCTCGTCGCTATGCCAGGATGTCGACGCGCCCTTCGGCGCGCCGGGCTTCGATCGCCCGTTCCGTGGGCACCGCCCGGTCGAAGCTCGAAAGCCGCTCCGACCAGAACGGCCCGGAGTCCTCTCCGGGTCCTGCGCCGGGATTCCCTTCCCGTCCTTCGCTCCCGACCGACACCTCGAGGCTCGAGCTCTCGAACCCCTCGCGGGCGAAGGCGTCCTTGAGGCCGTCAAGGGCCTTCTCGAACGCGGCCTTCGCCTCCTCGCTCTCGACGAGGATGCGGCCTTCTATACTCTTCTCGGCGAGCCGGAGCTCGATCTTGACGCCTCCGAGGCTTTCCGGCTCGAGCCTCAAGCGAATGAGGCCGGAGTCGCCGTCCTTGAGGACGATCTGCGCCGCCTTGACGATGTCTACGGCGCCTTCGCTCCCGAGCCGGGCCGCGAGGACCTCGGTGAAGCTCTTGCCGCGCGCGGCTTCCATGCCGGCCGGCGCGTCCGCCTTGCCGCCCCCCTCGCCCGCGCCTTCGGCCCGGCCCTGGAGGGCGGAGAGCTCGCCGCCTCCGTCCCGCGGCCCCGCCTGGGCGTCCTGGGCGGAAGGCGCATCGAGCTTGAGGCGGAGATCGACGACGCGGAGCTCGGGACCGGAACCTTCGTCGCGGCGCGTCTTGCCGCGCCGGCGCGAGGTTTCCTCGAGCTTGCCGGATCCGCCTTCGTCGCCGGCTTCCTTGGCGAGCTGCGCGCCGGACCCGGCGGCCGGCTTCGGGGCGGCCGCGGCCTGGATCGGCGCCGCCGGGATCTCCGTCCCCGCGTCCGGCTGCCGCTCCTTCGGCTTGAGGCGGGCCGCCTTCAGCTCGCGATCGGCTGACTTCGCGTCCTCGGCCGCGGCGCGCCCGCCGGCTTCCGCCGTCCGGGCCGCTTGGACCTCCGGCCTGGGAGCCAGGGATTTCGCCGCTTCTCCCTGGATTTCGGTGGGGGGGGCGTCAGCGCGGAGCCCGGCCTTGCCGGCCGCCGCTCGCTCGCTTCGCGCCCCCTTGCCGGCGCGCGCGGCGTTCGCGGCGCCTTCGGAGGCTCCGGCGGACTCGAGGCGCGCGAACAGGGCCGCGAAGGCGCCGCCAGGGAGCTTCCTCCCCGACTTGCGTCCGGCGAAGAGGCTCGCTCCGCGCGCCGCGCCCGCTTCCGGGGGCGGGCCGCTCTGGTGGTTCTGTACGGGGACAGCTTGCATGGGTCGCACCGCTCCTCGCGATCGCAGGGCGGAGCGTCCGAGGCCTCCCTGGCCTTACGGTAGCGCGGCCGGTTTTTCGGCCATTTTCCGCTGTAGGGCTGCCGCGCGGTCGGAAGGCATCAGCGAGAGCCAGTAGGCGACGATCGAATCCGTCCCTTCCCGGCGCGCTATGTCCTCGACCATCCTGAGCACGTCGATGACCAGCTGGTCGTCCATCGAGCCCAGGATCTCCACGGCGTCCGCGGGCCTCATTCCGGTGAGGTAGCGGGCGTTCTGCTCCACGTTCGCCTTTCTATTGTCGAACGCTTCGAGCGAGCTGTTGAACGATTTTTCCCGATCCGCGAGCGCTGCCTCGCGGTCGGCGAGGTCCTCGGCCAGGGCCTGGAGCTCGGCCTCGCGCGAATCGAGGGAACTCGCGAGGGCGGCGAGCTCCTGGCGGCCGGCTTCGAGGGTCGCGAGCTGCTTGCCGAGCCGCTCGTCGTCGAGGAGGGTCGGCGAATCCGGGTCGAAGAGGCTCCGTTCGGCGGTGTCTATGCCGACGAGGCGATAGGCGGGCGCGAACACGGCCTTCGCGTCGATGAGGCCGAGGAAGTCGAACCAGATGAGGCCGCCGACCACGAGCGCGAGGATGAGGATGAGCATGACCACGATGCGCCCCAGGACCCGGGGCCTTCCGAACGACGCCATCTACGCTCCCCTCGCCGTTTCCGCCGCGGACTCTTCCTCCGCTTCCCTGCGCCGGCGCGCGACGCGCGACGTCTGCCCGATGTCGTCGAGCCGGGCGGTTTCCTCGCGCGAGGCGGCCCTATAATACTCCGCCATCTTCCGGTCGCGCAACTTTCCGACGAGCTCGCGCTCGCGATTGGCTTCGATCCAGGCTTTCCGCGCTTCTTCGCGCGCGAGTTCCGCCTTCGCGAGGCTGTCGAGCAGGCGCCCCTTCTCGGACTCGAGCCTGGCGCCGAAGCGCTCGGCGGCCCGGTAGTCGTCGAGGGTCCGCCCCGGGGAGAAGCGCTCGCGGGCGTTCGCGGCGGCGCGCTCCGCGTTCGCGGCCAGTTCGGCCTCGAGGAGGGCGCAGCGGCCCGAGGCGGCCGCGAGAGCGGCTTCGGCGCGCTTTTCCTTCCACTCGCGCACCTCGAGCACCTTCTGCAGGCTGAAGGCGAAGCGCTTCATGCGGTACCGGCCTCGCCCGGCGCGGCTTCCGCGGGCCCGGGGCCTGCCGGGGCGACGGGAATGGTCGAGCGCGGGGGCGCGAGCTCGACGTCCGCCTCGGCTTCCGCGCGCGCGGAGCGGGCATAGCCGCCCGGCGGCGTCCACGAAGGACCGGCCAGGTCCGCGAAGGGCTCCCAGTCCGAGGCGGGAATCTCTACGCCCGAGATGGCGGCGAGCCCGGCCATGGTCTCGCCGATCGGGGCGCGTTCGCCCACCGCCTGGTTCAGGAAGGCCTCGACGCCCTCGCGGGCGGCTATCGCCGCGTCGATGCCCTTGTCGGCCCCTTTCTGGTAGGCGCCGATCGAGATCATGTCCTCATTTTCGGCGTAGACCGCCATGAGCTTCCGCACCGCGCCCATCGCCTTCTGGGTGATCGGTCCCGTGACCGCGGGGGAAAGCCGGGAGATGCTCTTGAGCACGTCGACCGCGGGGTAGTGGTAGCGCTCGGCGAGCTTCCGGGTGAGCACGACGTGGCCGTCCAGGATGCCGCGCACCGTGTCCGCGATCGGCTCGTCCATGTCGTCGCCGTCCACCAGGATCGTGAAGACGCCGGTGATGGTGCCCTTGTCGCTCGTGCCCGCGCGCTCGAGCAGGCGCGGCATCGAGTCGAAGACGCTCGGGGTGTAGCCCCGGGTGGCGGGCGGCTCGCCGGCGGCGAGCCCGATCTCGCGCTGGGCGCGCGCGAAGCGGGTGACCGAGTCGAAAAGCAGCATGACGTCGGCGCCCTGGTCGCGGAAGTACTCGGCGACCGCGGCCGCCACGTAGGCGCCGCGGAGCCGCGCGAGCGGGGGCGTATCGCTCGTCGAGACGATCAGCACCGAGCGCGCGAGCCCTTCCTCGCCCAGGTCGTTCTCGATGAAGTCGCGCACCTCGCGGCCGCGCTCGCCGATCAGCGCTATGACGTTGACGTCGGCGTCGGTGTTGCGCGCGATCATGCCGAGCAGGGTGGACTTGCCGACGCCGGAACCCGCGAAGACGCCGATGCGCTGCCCCTTGCCGAGGGGCAGGAGTCCGTCGATGGAGCGCACGCCCGTGACCACGCGCTTGGTGATGCGCCGCCGGGTCAGGGCGTCGGGCGGCGCGGCCACCGCGGGGTAGCGCGTCGGGCTCGCGATGTCGCCCTTCCCGTCCGTGGGCCTGCCCATGGAGTCGAGCACACGGCCGAGCAGGCGCTCCGACACGGGGACGGAGAGCAGCTCGCCCGTGGCGATGACGCGCGAGCCCACCTCGATGCCGTCGAGGGGCGAGTAGGACATCAGCTGGACGGCGTCCTTGCGGAGCCCAACCACCTCGGCCCACGCGGTCTTTCCGGTGCGGGGCACGAGGATCTTGCAGACCTCTCCCACCACCGCCTGCGGCCCCTCGCTCTCGACGAGGAGGCCCTGCACCCGCGTGACGCGCCCGGCGTACTTGATGGGGTCCGCGGTCTCCACCGCGTCCAGGTACTTGCCGATCAGGTCGAGGCTCAAGACTGGACCTTGCCGCGCGCCTTGATGGGCGAGATGTCGAGGATCTTCTCCTCGAGCTCGTGGAGCTGGCTCTGGATGCGCGCGTCGATCTCGCCGAAGTCGGTCTCGATGACGCAGCCGCCGCGGTCGATGGAGGTGTCCTCGACGACGACGAGGTTCTTCGCATTCTCCGCCATCGCGATGAAGTCCTTGAGGTGGTCGCTGGCCAGCTGGAGGTCGGCCAGGTTCACCTTGATGGTCACCTCGCTCCGGGCCTTGAGCTTGCGCAGGGCCTGGGCGATGTTCGACACCACCACGTTCTTCTGGTTCTCGCTGATGACCTTGACCACCTTGCGGGCCACGAGGAGCACGAGCTCGACGATCTGGCCCTCGGTCTTCTCGAGGATCTCGTTGCGCTTGTCGAGGGCGCGGTCGATGACGATGTGGAGCCGGTCCACCAGGCGCTCCACCTCGCGCACCCCTTCCTTGTAGCCTTCCTCGCGGCCCTGGTCGAAACCCTTTTTGAAAGCGTCCTTCTGCACCGCGTCGACGCGGGCCATCGCCTCGGCTTCGAGCTGCCTTACCTTCGACTCGGCTTCCGCGAGCAGGCGCGCTGTCTCCTCCTCCGCCTCGCGGCGGAGCTTCTGGGCCTGGTCGGTCTTGCGCTTGACGTCCTCGAAGGCCGCCGACTCCGCTCGGCGGATGATCTCCTCGGCCTCGGCGCGGGCGGCGGCCGCCATGGCCTCCTTTTCGCGCTCCCAGTCGGCCTTGAAGGCCTCGGCCTCGCGGCGGAGGTCGTCGGCGGTGGGGCCGGAGTATTCCTCGAAGGGCTCGGGCTCGGCGACCGCTTCCTCGATCTCTCCGCCCGGGGCCTCGACCATGAATTTCGTGCCGAGGTGGACGATCTCCGCGGGCCTGAATACCGTCTTCGCCATGCCTTACCTTCCCTGGCAGCGCCCGAGGACGGGCGCTATTGCACGAGCTCGTCGCCTTCCCCGCGGGAGATGACGATGTCGCCGGTCTCCTCGAGGTGGCGGATGATGGACACGATCTTCTGCTGCGCTTCCTCGACGTCCTTGAGGCGCACCGGCCCCATGTACTCCATGTCTTCCTTGAGCATGGCCGCCGCGCGCTTGGACTGGTTCTTGTAGATCTTCTCGGCGACCTCGGGGTCGACGCCCTTGAGCGCCTTGGCGAGCTCCGCCGAGTCGACCTCGCGGATGAGCTTCTGGATCGAGCGGTCGTCCAGGAGGACGATGTCCTCGAAGACGAACATCTTCTTCTTGATCTCCTCGGCGAGCTCGGGGTTCTCCTCCTCGAGGCTCTCGATGATGCCCTTCTCCGTGGTGCGGTCGACCAGGTTGAGGATCTCGACGATGGAGTCGACGCCGCCCGCGGCGGTGAAGTCCTCGCTCGACAGGGTGGACAGCTTCTTCTCGAGCACGCGCTCCACCTCGCGGAGCACCTCCGGGCTGGTGCGGTCCATGGTGGCGATGCGCCGGGCCACGTCCGACTGCGCCTCGTGGGGCAGCTTCTGGAGTATGTAGCCGGCCTTGTTCGGCTCGAGGTAGGCGAGGATGAGCGCGATGGTCTGCGGGTGCTCCTGCTGGATGAAGTTGAGCAGGTGCGCCGGGTCCGTGCGCCGGATGAAGTCGAAGGGCCTGACCTGGAGGCTCGAGGTCAGGCGGTTGATGATGTCGATGGCCTTCTGCGAGCCGAGCGCCTTCTCGAGGAGCTCGCGCGCGTAGTCGATGCCGCCCGAGGTGATGAAGTCCGCGGCCATCATGAGTTCCTGGAACTCCATGAGGACGGCGTCCTTCTGCTCGGGCTCGATGGCGTCGAGCCGCGCGATCTCGAAGGTCAGGGTCTCGATCTCGTCCTCGCGCAGGTGCTTGAAGATCTCGCTGGAGATTTCCGAGCCGAGCGAGACGAGGAAGATGGCGGCCTTCTGCCGGCCCGAGAGCTCCTTGCCCTTGGCGCCCTTCTTCCCGCCGGAAGCCTTGGGCGCCTGTTCCTTCTCCGAAGGCCGGGACTGGGTCCGGGCCGGCTGCGACGCCATGCGCTACTCCTCCCGGAGCCAGGTCCGGATGAGCTGGGCCACGTCCTCGGGATGCTCCTTGGCCAGGTTGATGGCGTGCTCCTGGAGCTCGAGGCGCTTGCGCTCCTCGACGGACATGGAAACCTCGATGTTCTGTTCCTCGGCCTGGCGGATCGCGTTCTCGCGCAGCATCTGCTGTTCGAGGGCGCGCTTCTCCTCCGCGAGGCGGCGCTTGCGCTCCAGCTCGCGGCTGATCAGGCGGAACACGATGAAGGATACCATGAGGGCGGCCAATCCCGCCAGCGACCACAGGAGGATGGCGTTGACGTTCTGCCGCTTGAGCCACTCGGCGTCCTCCGCGGCGAACTGCTGGCTGCGGTCGAAGGCGATGTTGCGGACCGTCACCGAGTCGCCGCGTACCCGGTCGTAGCCGACCGCGTCGCGGACCAGGGCCTCGGCGGACTTGAGCTCGTCCTCGGGCACCGGGGCGTAGATCCGCTCGATCGAGCCGTCCGCGCCGATGACCATGCGGCCCTTGTCGTCGTACTTCCGCTTCCAGACGCCGTCGATGTTGACCGACACGGTCACGCGATCGATGGTCGGCGAGCGTTCCTCCGCGGTCTCGCGGCGGTTGATCTCCTCGTTGACGATGGTCGAGGTCTGGACGGCCCTGCCCACCATGTTCTGGAGGTCGGAATAGGCGGGCGCGGTCTGCCCCTCCATGCCGGCGGGGCCCTCGGGATTGAAGCCCGTGCCCTGGTACTCGGAGGTGGTCTCGGAGCTCGAGCGCGTCACCGAGGGGACGATCTCGGAGTCGTCGTAGGGCGTGGTCGGGTTGTCCGGCCGGAGCGTGAAGGGGAAGTACTCCTCGGTCGCGACCGCCTTCTTGCTCATGTCCATGTCGATCTTGATGTTGAGGTCGCGGACGCGGTCGGCGGTGTAGATCTGCTGGAGGGCCTTCAGCACCGCGGCGCGGTACTGCACCTCGAGGCGCTGGATGAGCTGCTGCTCGCGCTTGGTCTGCTCGAGGCGGTCGAAGTCCGCCATGCCGGCGAAGTCGTTGAGGATGACGCCGTTCTGGTCCGTGATGACGATGTTCTCGTCGAGGAGCCCGGACACCGCGAACTTGATGATCTTCTGGATGCCCTCGAGCTTGGCGCGGTTCGTGACGATGTCGGCGCCGGGCTTCGGGTAGAGGATGACGCTGGCCGTCACCGGCTTCTGGTCGGCGGCGAAGAGCTTGTCCTCGGGTATCTCGATGACGACGTTGGCCTTGTCGATGTCGGCGACGCTCTCGATGTGGCGCGTCACCTCCTGGGTGATGGCCCGGCGGAGGTTCACGTTGCGCTCGAAGTCGGTGACCGTGAAGCGGTCGATCGCGAAGACCGACCAGAGGTCGGTGCCCTTCGGGATCAGGTCCTCGCGCATGAGCAGCGAGTTGGCCCGCGTGCGCGTCTCCTGGTCGGCTACGTAGAGGATGTTGTCCTCGCCGACCGTCACCTCGATGCCTTCCTCGTCGAGGCGGCCCGTGATGCGACGGAGCTCGTCGTCGTCGCGGATGGGCGTCGAGATGAGCCTGACCTGGGTCGGCGCGGCCGACAGCGTGAAGAGGAGGACCACGCCGACCACGGCCGCGACGACGATGCCCGCGAGCACGAGCTTCTGGACGACGGACCAACGGCCCCAGAGGGCCTTGAGCTGGTCGAGCGTCTTCTTGATCCATTCGTTCATGATCCCCTCCCAAGGCAGAACGAAGCAACGCGTCCGCCATCGCGCTAGCGATGGCGCAACGCCTTACCTTGTGTTCAGGACTTCCTTCCAGGCCCGCACGACGCGGTCGAGGACGGTCCGGGCGATATTGAGCGTCATGCTGGCCTCGCTCATTGCGATGGTCACCTCGTGGGCGTCCACCGAGTCGGGGTCGACGAGCATTTGCTGGACCAGGTTCGAGCTTTCCTGCTGGCTGGCGTTCACGCCGTCGAGCGCCTTGAGCATGGCGCTCTCGAAGCTGGGCGCCTTCTCCGCCTCCGCTCCGCCGAGCTGGCCCGTAGTGGTGAAGTGGTTCGGCGAGGTGCGGAGCATCCTGATCACGTCGCCCGAGGCGATGTCGACCGGCAACAGATTGTTCATCTACTTACCTCCCGATTTCGAGGGCCTTGAGGAACATGGCCTTGGACCCGTTGACGATGGCCGAGTTCGCCTCGTAGGCGCGCGAGGCCGCGATCATGTCCACCATCTCGGTGACGATGTTGACGTTGGGCATCTCGACGTAGCCCGTTTGGGGCCCGCTCTTGATGGCGTCCGGGTGGGTCGGGTCGTACACGAGGCGCGAGGGGCTCTCGTCCTTGCCGACCTCGACGACGCGCACGCCCCTGCCCGCCCCGTCGTCCCACTGCTTCGGAAGGAAGGGCAGGCGGAAGTACGGCGTGTCCACGATGGGCCGCAGCACCACGCGCGAGCGCTTGAAGGGCCCGCCCTCGGGCGTGCGCGTGGTGGAGGCGTTGGCGATGTTGTCCGCGATGACGTCGGTGCGGAGCCGCTCCGCGCTCATCCCCGTCGCCGCGATGTTGATTGCGCTAAAAAGTCCCATGGCTTACTCCCGGGAAGAAACCACGGAGGCACGGAGACACAGAGTGAAGAGGGAGAAAAACAGATGAAGGGTGAGGGATCGAGGATACAGAGAATCGGACCTCTCCCGTCATACCAAGTTCCTCACTCCCTTTCTTCCTCCCCATCTCCGTGGCTCCGTGGTATTCCGTTTCCATTACTTCAGGGCCTGGTTGACCTGGTTGAATTCGAAGGCGGCGGCCTGGCTCATGAGGGTGTACATGAGCTGGTTCGAGAGGCTGTCCATCATCTCCTGCTCGGCGTCGACGTTGTTCCCGTTGTTCTTCGACTGGGTCAGGTAGTCGAGGACGCGGCGCGGCTGCACGGTTCGCCAGTCGGCCGGCCGCCAGAGCGGCATGTGCCGCTCGTCGGTGGTCGCCAGGTCGAGAGCCGGCTTCAGGTTCTCGCTGTCGAGCGCGCGGCGCAGCGAGGACTCGAAGTTGATCTCCGAGCGCTTGTAGTTCGGGACACCCGCGTTGGCGATGTTGTTGGCGATGACATCGCGCCGGAGGACCGTGACGTCCATCGAGCGTTTGAGGAGCTCCACGGTCTTGCCGAAAGTCGTCGATTCAAGCATTGCGTTCTCCTACCCTACGATTCTCGACGTATCCGGCGGTGCATATAAGAACAAGAAACCACGGAGGCACAGAGGGAAGAGGGAGAGAACAAGAGGAAAAAGTGCATGGAGATGAGGAAGCGGGTGCTGGCGAAGGTCGGGATCCGGGCATCTGCGATTCCTCCTACAGGATGTACTTGGCGAGGTCGTCGCGCTTCCATACGTCGCGGAAGCGCTCCTCGACGAAGGCGGCGTCCACGGTCACCTTCGTGCCCTTCAGGTTCGGCGCGTCAAAGGAGACCTCCTCGAGCAGGCGCTCCATGACGGTGTGGAGGCGCCGTGCGCCGATGTCCTCGGCGGCGGCGTTGGCGCGGGCGGCCACCTCGGCCAGGGCCCGCACGGCGCCGGGCGCGAACTCGAGCTCGAGCTCCTCCGTGGCGAGGAGGGCCTTGTACTGGCGCACGAGCGCGTTCTCGGGCTCCGAGAGGATGCGCTCGAAATCGTCCGCGTCGAGGCTCTCGAGCTCCACCCGGATGGGGAAGCGTCCCTGCAGCTCGGGAATCAGGTCCTGCGGCCGCGCGACGTTGAAGGCGCCCGCCGCGATGAAAAGCACGTGCGTCGTGTCCACCACGCCCCACTTCGTCGTCACCTTGGATCCTTCGACGATGGGCAGGATGTCGCGCTGGACGCCCTCGCGCGAGACGTCGGGTCCTCCCGCGCGGGCGCCTTCGCGCACGGCGATCTTGTCGAACTCGTCGATGAAGACGATGCCGTCCTGCTCGACGCGCGTCCGGGCCTCTTCGGCCAGGCGTTCGTCGTCCACGAGCTTGTCGGCTTCCTCCTCCTCGAGGAGGCGGCGGGCCTCGCGTACGCGGACGGTCTTCTTCTTCTTGCGGCCGCCGAACATGCCGGCCAGCCCCTTGAGCGCGCCCTCGAGCTCGTCCATCGAGGGTCCGCCGATGACGCCGAGCGGGGTCGGTCCCTGCTCGCTCACGGTCACCTCGACCTCGCGCTCGTCGAGCTTCCCGGCCCGGAGGAGGCTCCGGAACTTCTCCCGGGTATCGCCGGAACCGGGATCGACCACGGTGATGCGCGATTCGTCCGCCTTGAGCCCGGGCAGGAGCAGGTCGAGCAGGCGCTCTTCCGCGCGGCGCGCGGCTTCGGCGGCCACCGCGGAGCGGCGCTCGTCGCGGACCATCTGGTGGCCCGCGGCCATGAGGTCGCGGACCATGCTCTCGACGTCGCGGCCGACGTAGCCGACCTCGGTGTACTTGGTGGCCTCGACCTTTACGAAGGGCGAGGCGCAGAGCTTCGCGAGGCGGCGCGCTATCTCGGTCTTGCCGACGCCCGTGGGGCCTATCATGAGGATGTTCTTCGGGGCCACTTCCTCGCGCAATTCCGGCGCCAGGCGCTTGCGGCGCGCGCGGTTGCGCAGGGCCACCGCGACCGCGCGCTTGGCCTTGTCCTGCCCGACCACGTAGCGGTCGAGCTCCTCGACGATGCGCGCGGGGGTCAGGGTATCGAAGTCGTCGGGGCGTTCGGCGCCGTTCACTCGAGTTCCTCCACCATCACGCGCTCGTTCGTGTAGATGCAGATCCTGCCCGCCTTCTCGAGGCTGCGCCGCGCGATCTCCGCGGCGCCGAGCTCCGACGCGTCCAGGTAGGCGAGCGCGGCCGCGTAGGCGTAGGGCCCGCCGGAGCCGATGGCGATGGCGTCGTCCTCGGGCTCGATGACGTCGCCCGTGCCGGAGAGGAGCAGGGTCTTTTGGCGATCGGCCACGAGGAGCAGGGCCTCGAGCTTTCGGAGCAGCTTGTCGGTGCGCCAGTCCTTGGCGAGCTCGACGGCGGCGCGGGTCAGGTCCCCTTCCCGCTCCTTGAGCTTCTGCTCGAAGTGCTCCAGCAGGGTGAAGGCGTCCGCGGTGGCGCCCGCGAAGCCGGCGAGCACCGTGCCGTCGTGGAGGCGGCGCACCTTGCGCGCATTGCCCTTCATGACCGTCTGGCCCATGGTCACCTGGCCGTCGCCGGCCATGGCCACCTTGCCGCCGCGGCGCACCGCGATGATGGTCGTGCTGCGTATCCTCAATTCGGGCCTCCCGTGCCGTCCGCGCCATGCCGACGGCCGCCTTCGCCGTGCGGGTGCGCGCGCGCGTAGACCGAGCGCAGGCGCTCGAGGTCCACGTGCGTGTAGATCTGCGTGGTCGAGATGTTCGCGTGGCCGAGCAGCTCCTGCACCGTCCGCAGGTCCGCGCCGCCCGCCACGAGCGAGGTGGCGAAGCTGTGCCGAAGCGTGTGCGGGCTGACCCGCTTGCGGATGCCGGCCGCGCGGGCGCGAGCCGCCACGACCAGGGCTATGCCCCGCGTCGTTATCGGCCGGCCCCGCGCGTTGACGAAGAGGAAGCCGTGGTCGGCCGCCGCCCCGGCGCGCGCGGCGCGGTAGGGCAGGTAGGCGCGGATGGCGCGCTTCGAGGCATCGTTCAGGAAGACGACCCGCTCTTTCGCGCCCTTGCCCATGACCCGGACGGTGCCCGGGTCCAGGCGGAGCTCGCGCAGCCTCATGAGGGCGAGCTCGGAAACGCGGGCTCCCGTCGAGTAGAGCGTCTCGAGCAGGGCGGCGTCGCGCGCGGCGATGAAGGCGGAGAGCGCCGGTTTCGGCCCCGCGCCGGCCGCGACGCGGACGCCTTCGCGCGGCGCCGGGTTCCCGGGTTCCTCGACCAGGGCTTTCGCCTCCGCCTCGAACAGGAACGAAGGCAGGCTCCGCTTCGCGCTGAAGCCCTCAATGTCGGCCGCGGGATTCTTCTCGGCCAGGCCGAAGCGCACCAGGTAGCGGCCGAAGCCGCGGAGCGTCGAAAGCGCGCGGTTGATCGAGGCGTCGGCGAGGCCCGCCCGGACCAGCGACGCGGCGAACTCGTGCACGTCCTCCTCCGCGGCCGCCTCGGGAGCGACGCCCCGGGCCGCGAGGAAGGCCTCCCAGCGCGAAAGGTCTTCGCCGTAGGCTTCCACCGTCCGCGCGGAGAGCGAGCGGACCGCGGCGAGGTAGGCCAGGAAGGCCCCGGCGTGCTCAGTCATCGGAATCGTCCCCGGGCGCGCCGCGGGCGCGGGAGCGCGCGTGCTCGTGCTCGCCCTCTCCTTCCTCGTCCTGCGAATGGAGGTAGTCGCATGCGGGATTGATGCACGCCTTCCAGGCGCCGCGCTTCTTGTCGTACTTCTCCACGAGGAACCAGCCGCATTTCGGGCAGTCCGACGAGGTGGGCTTGTAATAGGTGATGAAGTCGCACTCGGGGTAGTTCGAGCAGCCGTAGAACTCGCGGCCGCGGCCCTTGAGCTTCCGGCGCGCGACGATCTCGCCGGAGCAGTCCGGGCGCGGGCACTTCGCGAGCGGGATGGAGCGCGTGTTCCGGCAGGCCGGGAAGCCCGAGCAGGCCAGGAAGAAGCCGAAGCGGCCGAGCTTCTTGACCATCGGGCTGCCGCACTTTTCGCACACGAGCTCGGTCGGCTCGTCGAGCCGGCCGCGGAAGCTCTCCAGGGTCTCCATGACCTCGTCGACCCGCTTCTTGAAGGGGCCCCAGAAATCGCGGATGACGTGCACCCACTCCTGGCTGCCTTCCTCGACGCCGTCGAGCCGGGTCTCCATGAGCGCGGTGAAGCCCGAGTCGATGACCGCGGGGAAGTACTCCACGAGGATCTCGTTGATCATGCGGCCGAGCGTGGTCGGCGCGAGCTGGCGGTTCTCGCGGGTGACGTAGTAGCGCTCGAGCAGCACCGAGATGATGGGGGCGTAGGTGGAGGGGCGCCCGATGCCCTGCTCCTCGAGCGCCTTGATGATCGAGGCGTCGGTGAAGCGGGCCGGGCCCTGGGTGAAGTGCTGCTCGCTGTGGATCTTCTCGACCTTCACCGTCTCGCCGACGGGAATGTCCGGCAGCAGGGTCTCCTTCTCCTCGCGCGAGCCGAGCAGCTTGATGGCCTTGTAAAAGCCTTTCTCCACCATCTTGGAGGCGTTGACGCGGAAGAGGCCCTCGGAGCCGTCGCGGGCCGCGACGCCGAGCTCCATCGTCGTGGTGCGGAGCTTGGCGTTCGTCATCTGGCTCGAGACGAAGCGCTCCCAGATGATGGCGTAGAGCTTGAGCTGGTCCTTGGTCAGGTGGTCCTTGAGCTTCTCCGGGTCGTATTCGATCATGGTGGGCCGGATGGCCTCGTGCGCGTCCTGGGCCTTGCCGTCGGCCGTCCACACGAGGGCCTCGGGCGGGAGCTCCGCGGGCCAGCGCGCGCCGATGAGCTTCCGCACTTCCTCGAGCGCGGTCGAGCTGATGCGGGTGGAGTCCGTGCGCATGTAGGTTATGAGGCCGATGCGGGTCGATCCGACATTGACGCCCTCGTAGAGCTGCTGGGCCACCTGCATGGTCTTCTTGCTGGTGAACCCGAGCCGGTTGGCCGCCGCCTGCTGCAGCTTCGAGGTGGTGAACGGCGGCTTCGGCCGGACCGTCCGCTCGCTCTGGCGGACGTCGCGGACCGTCGCCTCCGTGCCCTCGAGCGCCGCGACCGCCGCCGCGCTCTCGGTGCCCGAGCGGAACTCGGGTTTGCCGCCGGCCCACTGCACGAGCTCGCCGCGGAAGGTGGAGCGGCCGCGGCGGAAATCCGCCTCGACGGTCCAGTATTCCTCGGGGAGGAAGGACTCGACCTCCTTCTCGCGCTCGCAGATCAGGCGCAGGGCGACGGACTGCACGCGGCCGGCGGAAAGGCCGTTCTTCACCTTCTTCCAGAGCAGGGGCGAGAGGTTGTAGCCCACGAGCCGGTCGAGCACGCGGCGCGCCTTCTGGGCGTCGACCTTCTGCTCCTCGATGTCGCGGGGGTGCTTGACCGCGTCGCGGATGGCCTGCGGCGTGATCTCGTTGAATTCGATGCGATGGATGTCGAGCCCCGGCTCCTTGTCGAGAAGGGCCTTCCGGAGGTGCCACGAGATGGCCTCGCCCTCGCGGTCGGGGTCGCTCGCGAGCAGGACCTTGCCCGCCTTCTTCGCCGCCTTCTGGAGCTCCTTGAGGAGCTTGGCCTTGCCGCGTATGGTCAGGTACTCAGGCTCGAAGTCGTGCTCGGTGTCGACGCCGGTGCGGGACTTCGGCAGGTCGATGAGGTGGCCCATCGAGGCCAGCACCTGGTAGTGCGAGCCCAGGTACTTCTCGATGGTCTTGGCCTTCGCCGGCGACTCGACGATGACGAGGGTGCCGGGGCCTTTCGAAGCCCCCGAGGCCTTCGGCTTGGCCGCCTTCGGCTTCGCGGCCTTTCCCGCCGCGGCTTTCGGCTTCGCCGTTTTCGGCTTCGCGGCCTTTCCCGCCGCGGCTTTAGGCTTCGCTTTCGCTTTCGCTTTCGCTTTCGCTTTCGCCGGAGCCTCGCTCCCCGCCGCCGCCACGGTATCCGCCATCGCGTCCGCGTCCGCCGCGCCCGCTTCCTTCTTCGCTGCAGCCATCAGGGTTCCTTCCCGGCGTACGCGAGCCTGGGCTCCGTCGCCTCGATCGTGTAGGTATCGTTCCATTCGAGCGCGAGCTCGAGCGCCGAGCCGAGCTCCCGGGCCCCGTCCGCCGCGAGCGCCTGGCACCCGGCGCCCAGGGGGCCGCCGCGGACGCGGGCCACCGCCACGTCCCGTCCCTCGTCGAGGGCGAACTGGGCCGTGATCAGGGCGCCCGAGCCGCGCGGGGCCTCGACGACCACCACCGCGCGGCAGAGTCCCGCGATGATGCGGTTCCGCTCGGGGAAGCGGAAGGGCCGGGGCTCGGTGCCCGGCGGATATTCCGAGACCAGTCCGCCGCCACGCTCCAGGATGCGCGCGGCCAGCGCGCGGTTCCTCGGCGGATACGGCGAATCGGCGCCGGAGCCGAGCACCGCCCAGGTGCGCCCCGGAGCCTCCGCCGCCCCGCGGTGCGCAGCGGCGTCGATTCCCCGCGCCAGGCCCGAGACCACAGGCATGCCCAGAGCCGCCGCCTCCGCGCCGAGCGCATACGCGGCCTCGAGTCCGGCCCCGCAGGGATAGCGCGTGCCCACGATGGCGAGGGCGGGCAGCCAGGGATCCGGCAGGCTGCCCCGGACGTAGAGCATCGAGGGCGGCCGCGCGGTCTCGCGGAGGATCGGAGGATACTCGCCGTCGGCCAGCGCTATGGCGCGGATGCCGCGCGAATCGATGAAGGCGCGGTCCCGCTCGGCGGCCGAGAGCGCCGCCCCCACCGGTCCGAGGCGTTCGCCGAGGCGGCGCCCGAGGATCTCCTCGATGGAGTTCCGCGAAAGTACCGAAAGCGCGCGCGGCCCGTCAAGGACCGCGTCGAGCAGGGTCCGGTCGGCCGCCCGGAGTCCGGGCAGCCGTTCGAGGGCGAGGCGGAGCAGCCTACGGTCTTCCGTCGGTCCCATAGAGGGACTCCTCGATGGCCCGGAGGTTCTCGGCGGCCTGGGTCTTCCGGTCCTCGCGGGCGCTCGACCTGACGATCTGCTCGTAGTCGTTGGCGGCTCCTTCGGCGTCGCCGACCTGGTAGCGGAGCCGCGCCCGCAGGAAAAGCGCGTCGATGTTCTTCGTCTCGATGGACAGCAACTGGTCGACGAGCGGCAGGGCCTCGTCCGGGCGGCCGAGCTCGAAGTCGAGCAGCACCGCGAGCCCGTAGAGGGCGCGCGTCGAACGCGGCTCGAGCTCGAGCATGCGGCGCCAGGCGCGCTCGGATACGGCGAGCAGCTCCATGCGCCGCGCCGAGGCCTCGCCCTGCTCGAGGGCGGCGAGCTCGGCCAGCCACGAGGCGGACACGGCCAGCGCGTAGTGGAGGTGGACGTCCTGGGGGAAGGAGAGGAGCCCTTCGAGCGCGGCCTCGTAGGAGGGGCCGTAGAGGCCTTCCTGGAGGTAGCGGTTGGCGAGCATGCGCTGGTAGACGCCGACCTTGCGCCGCTTTTCCACCACCTCGTCGACCTCGGCGCCGTATTCGGCTATGGCGGCCTTGAGTTCCTCGACGGTGTCGGGCGGGCTCGCGCGGTCCATGCGTCCTTCGTAGGTGAAGTAGCTCCCGATGCCGCCTTCGCAGGACGCGAGGACGAGGACGAGGAGGATCGCGAGCGGCGTCGCGGCCGCGGATCCGGCGAACGGCCCCGCGGAAGACCGCGCGGAAAGCGGGTGGCCGCCGTTGGCGCGCTTCGGGCGAGCGAGTCCTGCATCCGTCATTGCCTTCCTCCTTCCAATCCTATCGTCCCGGAACGTCGCGGCGCTTGCGCGCGCGAGCGCTCCGCCCCGCCTCAGCGCCGGGGAAAGTACTCGCGGTGCGCCTCGCCGAGGCTGCCCGATTCCACGTGCGTGTAGATCTGCGTCGTCGCGATGTCCGAATGCCCGAGCAGCTCCTGCACGGTCCGGAGGTCGGCCCCTCCCTCCAGCAGGTGCGTGGCGAACGAATGCCGGAGCGAGTGCACCTTCGCGTCGATGCCCGAGGCGTCGCGGAAGCGGGCGAAGCGCTTCCAGACGCCCTTGCGGGAAATGCCCTTGCCCGCCTGGTTGAGGAAGACGCGGTTCGAGTGCTTCCCCTTGGCCAGCGCCGGCCTGCCCTTCTCCAGGTACTCAGCCAGCCGCGCGGCGGCTTCCTCGCCGAAGGGAATGATGCGTTCCTTGCGGCGCTTGCCGAGCACGCGGATGGCGCGCTCCGACAGGAAAAGCCCGTCGAAGGTGAGCCCGGCCGCCTCGGAAATGCGGAGCCCGCAGGAATAGATCAGCTCGAAGAGCGCGCGGTCGCGGAGTCCCCGCGGACCCGGATCGTCGATGGCATCCAGGAAGCGGTCGACGTCCTCGAGGGCGAGCACGTCCGGCAGGGTCTTTTCCTTCCTCGGCGTCTCGACGAGCGCCGCAGGATCGTCCTCGCGGAGCCCGGAGAGCCTGAGGAAGCGGAAGAGGCCGCGCAGTCCCGAGACGATGCGGGCCATGGTCGTGGCCGAAAGTCCCGCGCCGCGGCGCGAGACGAGGTACTCGAGCAGGTCCAGTTGGGACGCGCCGACCAGGTCCAGCTCCCGTTCCGCGAGCCAGCGCTCGAGCGAACGCGCCTCGCGGAGGTAGGCCTCGTGGGTCAGCGGCGAGCGGCGCTTGCCGGTCAGGAGCCAGGCGCCGTAGCGCGCGAGGACGTCGTCCATCGGTCCTAGGCCTCGGTCCTTTCCTGCACGAAGCGGCGGTCGCGAAGCACCGCCGGGATGTCGAGCTCGTCGGCGACCTCGTTCCGGCCGAGCAGGTACTGCTTGGCGCTCGGCGCAGGTTCGGCAATCCGCCGCCACTCCTCCGTCGAAAGGAAATCCTCGTATCCCTTGCGCTGGGTCTCGCGGGCGGGGGCCTCGGCCGCCGGCTCCTCCCTCGGCGCCGCGCGCTCGAAGCCCGTGGCGATGACCGTCACGAGCACCTCGTCCTCGAGCGAGTCGTCGTGGACGATGCCGGGAATGATGAGCGCCTCGGGGTCGCAGCTCTCGGTGATGATCTGCACGATCTCCTGGAACTCGGTCAGCGAAAGGTCATCGCCGCCGGAGACGTTGACCAGGATGTTGCGCGCACCCTCGATGCGGGCGTCCTCGAGCAGGGGGTTGGAGATGGCCTTCTCGGCCGCCTCGACCGCGCGGTTGTCGCCCGAGCCGGAGCCGATGCCCATGATGGCGTCGCCGCGGCCTTCCATCACGGTGCGGACGTCGGCGAAATCGATGTTGATCTCGCCGGGCACGGTGATCAGGTCGGAGATGCCCTGGACGCCCTGGCGCAGCACGTCGTCGGCCAGGCGGAAGGCCTCGCGGATCGGGGTGCGCCGTTCCACGATCTTGAGCAGGTGCTGGTTGGGGATGACGATGAGGGTGTCCACCGCGTCGCGCAGCTTGCGGATGCCCTCGTCCGCGAGGCGCGCCTTGACGCGGCCCTCGAAGTCGAAGGGACGGGTGACGACGCCGACGGTCAGCGCGCCGAGCTCGCGCGCCACAGCGGCGATGACGGGCGCCGATCCGGTGCCGGTGCCGCCGCCCATGCCGGCCGTGACGAAGACCATGTCCGCGCCCTTGAGCGCGGCGGCGATGGCGTCGCGGTCCTCGAGCGCGGCCTTCTCGCCGATCTCGGGCTTTCCGCCCGCGCCGAGTCCGTGGGTCACCTTCTGGCCGAGGCCGAGCCGTACCGGCGCCTCCGAACGCTCGAGGGCCTGCAGGTCGGTGTTCGCGACGATGAATTCGACGTTCTGCACCCCCGCCGCGATCATGCGGTTGACCGCGTTCGATCCGCCGCCGCCAGCTCCGATGACCTTTATGAGCGTCGGGCTCGTGCCCATCTCTTCCACCACTTCGATATTCATGCCCCCCCCTTTCTTGCTGACACCATTGAAAACTAGAAAAACTCCCTGCGCACCCAATCCGCCAGGCGCGAGAGCGGCGAGCGGCGCTCCCGTTCCGGCTCGCGTCCCTCGCGCGCTTCCGCGGGTACCGCCTCCGCGCCGAGCAGCACCAGGCCCACGGCCGTCGCGTAGGCGGGACTGCGGAACTCGTCCACGAGGCCGCCTGAGCCTACCGGGAAGCCGACGCGCGCGGAGAGGCCGAGCAAATCCTGCGCGAGCTCGCAGGCGCCCGGCATGAGCGCGCCGCCGCCTACCAGCACCACGCCGCCCTTCACGCGGTTCCAGAAGCCGCGCTCCTCGACCTTGCGGCGCGCCAGGCGGAAGATCTCTTCCATGCGCGGCTGGATGACCGCCGCCACGCGGGCCCGCGGCACTTCCTGAGGCGGCCTGCCGCCGAGCCCCGGGATGATGACGGTCTCGTCCATCTCGACCTGGCGTATCCAGCAGGAACCGGATTCGAGCTTGAGCCGCTCGGCCGCTTCCATCGGGACGCTCAGCATGATCGAAAGGTCGTTCGTAACCTGGGCCTGCCCCACCGGCACCACGGCCGTGTAGTAGGGCGCCCCGTCGTCCCAGACCAGGATATCGGTGGTGCCCGCGCCGAGGTCGATCACCAGGCAGCCGAGCTCGCGCTCGTCGGAACTCAGCACCGCGCGCGAGGCCGCGAGGCTCTGCAGCACCAGGCCGTCCACCTTGAAGCCCGCGCGGTTCACGCAGCGCACGAGGTTCTGCGCGGTGGTCACCGAACCGGTGATGATGTGCACCTCGGCCTCGAGGCGCACGCCGATCATGTCGAGCGGATCGCGGATGCCCTTCTGGTCGTCCACGATGTAGCTCTGCGGGATGACGTGCAGGATCTCGCGGTCCATCGGCACCGCCACGGCGCGCGCGGCCTCGATTACGCGCGCGACGTCCTCGCGCCCGATCTCGCGGCCCTTGCCCGTGACGGCCACGACGCCGCGCGAGTTGATTCCCTCGATATTTGCGCCGGAAACGCCGACGCGCAGCTCGCGGACCTCGCGCCCGGACATGAGCTCGGCGGCTTCGACGGCCTGGGCGACCGACTTGAGGGTGGCCTCTATGTTCACCACCACGCCGCGCCTGAGGCCCGTGGAAGGGGCAGCGCCGACGCCGATGATCTCGAGCACGCCGTTTTCATTGAACTCCCCGATGACCGCGCAGGTTTTCGCGGTACCGACATCGAGGCCGACGATCAGGTTCTCAGCCAGAGAGTCCCCCCTTGGTCCGGTAGACGACCGTACCCGTGCGGAAATCGAGCTCGCCCTCCGGGTCCGCGTCGCCGCGGGCCTCGATGACGTCGAGCACGAGCAGGATGGAGCGAAGGAGGTCCCCGCTCAAGGACGCGCCCGTCCTCGCGGGCGTCGCGTAATCCATGGTGTAGACGAGGAGCTCGAAGGTGCCGGAAGCCCGCCTGACCAGGCGGAGCTCCGAGAGCGCGGCGAGCAGCTCCGGCGAATCCGTCTCGAGCGCCTTGAGGGCCTCGAGCACCGGCAGGGTCTCGGCGGGCAGGCGGACGCCGTAGCGGAAATCCTCGAAGCGAAGGCCCGACACGATCGGCAGCGTGGCGGCTTCCCGTCCGTCTGCTTCCGCGAAGACGACGCCCTCGGCGTCGACGAGGAAGGCGCGCGTGCGGCCCTCGAGCTCGCCCAGGGCCAGCGCCACGCCGGCGCGAAGCTCCACGGAGAGCGCGAGCGCGGAAGGCAGCCGCCGCTCGGCCCGGACGGAGCGCACGCGCGGGTGCGCCGCGATCGCGGCCTCGACGGCCCCGAGATCCACCGAAAAGAGCCAGGGCTCACCTTCGAGCCCGGCGAGCGCCGCCAGTTCGGCGGCGAGCGGGGCGGGAGCGCCCTGGACCTCGACCGTCCTGGCCCGCATGGCTGGAGCCATGAGCAGGCCCGCCGCCGATACGGCCACCAGCGCCACGATGAGCATGGCGAGGAAGGTCTGGAGGCCCCGCTCGGACCTGCCTGCGGAAGAGCCTCCCCGGGGCCTGCGCCCGACCGCCCGTTTCGCGGCCGGATCGCGGCGGCCGATGGCGCGGTAGGGTGTCGGGGCCCGGCGCCTGGCGCCGGCGGGAGCGTCGGCGGCCCAATCCCTCGCGGCCCAGGAAGCGCCGAGTGCGTTGTCAGCCACGGTGAGCCTCCGCACCGATGGCGTACGCAGGCAAAGCCCGGGACGTATCGGCATCCGCTTCGGATTCCACGCCCGCCGTCGCGACACCGCGTGAAAGGTTGTAGAGGAGGCCCGCGGCGCAGGCGCTCGAAAGGAGCGACGAGCCGCCCGCGGAGAAGAACGGCAGGGGTATGCCCGTGGCCGGCACCGAGCCGGAGGCCACCGCCACGTTGACGAGGGCCTGGAGCGCAAGCGAGACCGACAGGCCGAAGGCCAGGAGCGATTCGTAGCGGCCCTCCGAGCGGAAGGCGACGCGGAAGCCGCGCCAGGCGAACCAGGCCCAGAGCGCGGCGAGCGCGAGCACGCCGAGAAAGCCGGCCTCTTCGCCGATCGCCGCCACGATGAAGTCCGCATGGATATCCGGCACGCTCGAAGCCTTCAGCGTACCGAGCCCGATGCCCTTTCCGAGGAAGCCTCCGGAGGCGATGGCGCGCGTGGAGGCGGCCACCTGGTAGCCGATGCTATCGGTCTGGTGGGTGGGGAAGATGTAGGAAATGATGCGCTTCAGGCGGAAGTCGCTCGTGAGCACCGAGAGCGCGGCGAGCGGGGCGGCGAGGCTGGCCATGGCGGCGAAGAAGCTCACGGGGGTGCCGGCGGCCCAGAACACGGCCAGCGCCGAAACGCCGATCAGGACCGAGGTGGAGAAGTCGTTCTGGGCGTAGACCAGGCCGGTGCCGAGCGCCACGAGGAACAGCGGCGGCAGCGCGGCGTTGACCGCGTCGCCCATGCGGTCGGCCTTCTTGTCGAAGATGTGGGCCAGGTAGAGGATCGCCACGAGCTTCCACGCCTCGGAGGGCTGGAAGGTCTGTCCGGCCACCTGGAACCAGCGCGCTGCGCCGTTGCGGTGCACGCCGATGCCCGGCAGGAAGGGCAGGACGAGCAGCGCGATGCCGGCGATGGTGATGACGGCGCTCGCGGAGCGGAGCCTGGCGAGCGGCAGGCGGGCGGAGACCAGGAACACGACCAGCCCCGCCAGGGCGAAGCCCCCCTGGCGCATGACGAAGTGCTCGGGCGCCTTGCCGAGCGCCTGGGCGTAGCCGTACGAGGCCGAGTAGAGCGCGGCGATGCCGGTGCCCGCGAGGAGGAAGAGGGCCGCCAGTATCTGGGCGTCGCCCCGGGCGGGGCGAGGCGCGCGTTCCACGTCGAAGGACACCGTCGGCTCCCTACTGGATCTTCAGGGTGGAAAGGGCGACGATGGCGAAAAGCGCGCCGAGGATCCAGAAGCGGACCACGACCTTCGTTTCCTTCCATCCCTTGAGTTCGAAGTGGTGGTGCAGGGGGGCCATGCGGAACACCCGCTTGCCGCCGGAGAGCCGGAACCAGGCCACCTGGATGACTACCGAAAGGGCTTCGAGCATGAAGACCCCGCCCACGATGAAGAGCAGGACCTCCTTCTTGACGCAGAGCGCGAGCGTGCCGATCACGCCGCCGAGCGCGAGCGAGCCGACATCGCCCATGAACACCTCGGCGGGATGCGCGTTGAACCAGAGGAAGCCGACCGTCGCCCCGATGAGGGCCAGGGTGAACACCGACAGCTCGCCCGTGCCGCGCACGAAGGGGATGCCGAGGTATTCCGACCAGTCCGCGCGGCCGGACAGGTAGGTCAGGATGGTGATCGCGATCAGCGCCATGATCACGAGGCCCGAGGCCAGGCCGTCGAGCCCGTCGGTCAGGTTGACCGCGTTCGACCACCACACGAGGAAGATCGTGGCGAGCGGTATCCAGAACCAGTCCAGGTCCAGGACCGGATTCTTGAAGAAGGGCACGTAGAGCGCGGTCTGCCCGTCCTCGCCGAAGAAATAGAGGGCCAGCACGACGGCGAGCGAGACCAGGGTCTGCAGGAGGAATTTGGCCCTGGCGGAGACCCCGTCGGAGTTGCGGTACTTGATCTTGAGCCAGTCGTCCAGGAAGCCGATGGCCCCGAAGCCGAGCAGCGAGGCGAGGGTGATCCAGACGTAGACGTTGTGGAGGTCGGTCCAGAGCAGCACTGAGACCGCGGACGAGACGAGGATGAAGACGCCGCCCATCGTGGGCGTCCCGGTCTTCACCAGGTGCGTCTCGGGGCCGTCCTGCCGCACCGACTGGCCGAATTTGAGCACGGCGAGCTTTTCGATGATGGCCGGCGCCGCCATGAAGGCGATGAGGAGGGCCGTCACCGCCGCGTACGCCGACCGGAAAGTCAGGTAGCGGAAGACGTTGAGCGGCGTGAAGAATTCGACGAGCGGATAGATCCATTCAAGGAACATGCCGGTCCTCCTGGCCGCGTCCCGCCTGAGTCGGCGAGCCGGGGGCTATGACGTGTACGAGGCGCTCGAGGGACATGCCCCGCGAGGCCTTGAGCAGCACGAGGTCGCCCTCGCGGGCAAGGCGGCGCGCGGCCGCCGCGAGCTCTCCGCAGCGCCCGAGGTCGATGCCGCGCAGTCGGCCTTCGCTTTCAACCATGGTGAGGAGGAAGCCGCCCGCATAGGGCGCGAGGCGGCGGAGGCGCTCTTCGACCGTCTCGCCCGTGCCGCGCGTCCAGCCCGAGTCGAGCACCTCGCCGTCGCGGGCGTCGAGGGCGACCATGACGCGCTCGCGCGGCAGGCGCGCGAGGAAGCCTTCGGAGGCGGCGGTGCCGATCACGACGCGGAGGGCGCCCGAGTCGAGCAGGGCGCGCGCGTCGCCCTCCGTGCGCACGCCGCCGCCCACCACGCAGTCGTGGCGCTTGACCAGCTCGAGCACGAGGGAACGGTTCGAGCCCCTCCCGAGGGCGGCGTCGAGGTCGATGACGGTGACGGGGCCGACCCGCGAGAAGCGCGCGGCGACTTCGAGCGGGTCGCCGCAGTCGAGAGGCGTGCCCGCCCCGCCGACCAGCTGGACGGCGCGGCCGCCCATGATATCGATTGAAGGAATCAGCATGGCCTGAGCTCCAGACCGCCCGCGAGGAGCGAGCGTTTGAGGTCGCGGATCGTGAGCCGACCCGCGTGGAAGACGCCGGCCGCGAGCAGGGCCTGGGCCCCGGCGCGCGCGCCCGCGAGGAAGTGCTCCGCGGTTTCCGCGCCGCCCGAGGCGACGAGCGGCACCGGGAGGATGCCGGCCGCGGCGGCGACGAGCTCGAGCTCGTAGCCCGAACCCGTGCCGTCGCGGTCGATGGAGGTAAGGAGGACTTCGCCCGCGCCGAGCTCCGCTCCGGCGAGCGCCCAGCCGAGGGCGCTTGCGCCGGTTCCGAGGGTGCCCGCGTCGGCCACCGCTTCCCAGGCGGCGGCCGCGCGCAAGCCCGCCGGCACGGCTTTCACCGAACCCGGGCGCCCAAGGGCGCGCGCGGCGAGCTCGCGCGCGGCGGCGAAGTCGGGCGGAAGCCGTTCCCGGCGCGCTCCGGCCGCCTCGGGGTCAGTCGGAGCGCGGAGCGCGTCGACCGCGAGCACGCAGCACTGGCTGCCGAAGCGCGCCGCGATCTCCTGAATCAAGGCAGGGTTCCTCAGCGCGGCCGAGTTGACCGCCACCTTGTCCGCCCCGGCCTCGAGGAGGCGCGCCGCGTCCTCGGCGCTCCGCACGCCGCCCCCGACGCAGAGCGGGATTCCGATGGCCGCGCGCGTCGCCCGCACGGCGCCGAGCGCCGCCTTCCGGTCCTCGAGCGTCGCGGACACGTCGAGCAGCACGAGCTCGTCGGCGCCTTCCTCCTCGTAGCGCGCGGCGAGCGCGGCTGGGTCGCCGGAGTCGGCGAGATTATTGAAGCGTACGCCCTTCACGACGCGGCCCGCCTTCACGTCGAGGCAGGGGATGACGCGGAGGGCGCTCATCGCGCGCCTCCCGCCACGGCCGCGTCGGCGCGCTCGAGCCAGCGCCGGAGCAGGGCCGCGCCCCAGGCGCCCGAGAGCTCGGGGTGGAACTGGCAGGCGAGCGCAGGACCGCGCTCGAGGGCCGCGACGAAGGCGCCGCCGTACTCCGAGAAGGCGGGACGCCACCCGGCGGCGCGCGCCAGGGCGGCATCGCCCGAGTCGAGCCTGTAGGAGTTCGCGAAGCAGGCCCAGCCCTCCTCCACGAGAGCCGATCCGTCGTCCGCTTCCGGGGCCACGCGGTTCCAGCCGAGCTGGGGAATCCGCACCCCCGCGCCGAAGCGACGCGCGACGCCCGGCACGAGGGCGAGGCCCGCGAGCCCCGGCGCCTCCTCGCTCCCTTCGAGCAGGAGCTGGAAGCCCAGGCAGATGGCCAAGGTCGGGAGCCCCCGGTCCAGGCGCCGCCGCACGGCCTCGTCCAGACCGGTGGCGCGGAGCGTCTCCATGGCGGGTCCGAAGGCGCCGACGCCGGGCAGCACCGCGAGCGGGGCGCGCGCGAAGTCCTCCGGATCGGAGCTTGGCCCCGTTTCGCGGCCGAGCCGGGCGAAGGCGGCGCGCACGCTGGCGAGGTTGGCCAACCCGGTGCGCGCCACGGCGATCGGTGCGGAGCCCCGAGGCGGCGTTTCGTCATGCTTCCTGAAATCGTCCTTCATGCGAGCGTTCCTTTCAGGCTGGGGACGCGCGCCGTACCTTCCGCGGTCGCGTCCATGGGGTCGAGGGCGAGTGCATCGCGCAGGGCGAGGGCGAGCGCCTTGAAGGCCGCCTCGGCCTTGTGGTGGTCGTTGCCGCCGCGGAGGACATCGAGATGGATGGCCGCCCGCGCGTTGGTCGCGAAGCTCCGGACGACATGGGCGACGTTCTCGGCGGCCAAGGCGCCGATGGTCGGACGCACCAGCTCGAGCGAGGTTTCGCACCAGGGCCGGCCTCCGAGGTCGACCACGGCGCGCGCCAGGGCCTCGTCGAGGCAGGCGTGGGCCGACCCGAAGCGCCTGATGCCGGCACGCCCGCCGAGGGCCCGGTCGAGGAGGGTCCCGAGGACGAGGGCGGAGTCCTCCGCCGTGTGGTGCTCGTCGACCTGGAGGTCGCCTTCCGCCCGGAGCTCGAGCGTCCAGCGCGCGTGGAAGGCCAGGGTGGACAGCAGGTGATCGAGAAAGCCGACGCCGGTGCTGACGGTAACCGCTCCGGGTTCGAGGACGAGCGAGGCGACTACGCGCGTCTCGCGCGTGACCCGCTCGAGCGTGGCGGAGCGCGCCGAGGATTCGGGCGCCGGGGAGGCTGCGAGAGCGCTCACGCGAAACCTCCCGCCGCGGCGATGGCGGCCTCGAGGCGTTCGAGCGAGCGCCGGTCGGGCGGGCAGCCGACGCGCACCGCGTCCGCGAGCTCGCTTTCCGCGGGCCAGGTGCGGACGGCGATGCCCCGGTCGGCGAGCGCTGACGCGAAGCCGCGCGCGTCGCGCAGGCGGGCGAACACGAAATTCGCCTCGGAGGGACAGAGCTCCGCGCCGAGCGCCGCGAGCGAGGCGGAAATCCGGCCGCGCGCCTCCCGGGCGAAGGCGACCGAGCGGGCCAGGGCCTCGTCGTCCCCCAAGGCCTCGAGCGCGATGGCCGCCGCGAGGCCGCCGACGGGGTAGGGCAGGCCCGCCGCGCGGAGGGCCCCGATCGTGGATGGCGCCGCGAGCGTACCCGACGCGGAGCCCGGCCAGGCCATAGACCTTGGAGAA
>JAKLEE010000080.1 GCA_022703215.1 Spirochaetota bacterium
AGGGCCATGATGGCGTCGCCGATGTACTTGTCCACGAAACCGCCCCGTTCCTTGATGACGGGCACCATGCGCGCCAGGTAGGAGTTGACGAAGCGGAAATTCTCCTCGGGGGTCAGCCGTTCGGAGAGCGAGGTGAAGGAGCGGATGTCCGAGAAGAAGATGGTCATCTCGCGGCGGACGTGGTCGCCGAGCTTGAGGTCGACGATGCCGGCCTTCTGCAGCTCGTCGAGGAATTCGCGCGGTATGAAGCGCCCCATCGAGGACTCGAGCCCTTCGACGTAGCTGCCGAGGTGGGTCGCGGCGTCGAACGCGTCGCAGACCTCCTGCAGGCTCGCCGAGAGCGCCGCGAGCCAGAGTATCGCGACGCCGGCGGGTTCCAGGGCGAGATAGGACAGCACCGAGTCGCGGAGGGGTAGCCTCGCCGCGAAGGCGGCGGCCGCGACCACGGAGGCCGGAAGGATGAGGCGCGAGCAGGCCGTTCCCTTCACCGCGTTCCGCGCGACCCCGATGAAGAGGACGAGAGCGGCGAGGACGAGCGCGATCTGCGTGGCGGCGCCCAGGGCGCGGGGAGGGATCGGCGCGAGCGCGGCGGCGGCGGCGAAGGGCAGGGGCAGCGCGACGGCGAAGATCCTCGCGGCCTTGGGCAACCCTCCGGGGGCCAAGGTCGAGAAGAGCAGGCCGAGCAGGGAGATCTGCAGCGCGTTCGCCGCAATCAGCCCGCGTTCCAGGACCGTGTCGGCGAAGGGAAGCAGGCGGAGCCAGGGGGAGCCGCGGAGCGCGTAATAGGCCGAGAGCGTGAACGCCCAGGCGGCAAGGACCGGCAGGTCGCGGTTGCCTTCGCGGCTGAGCCGGAGCGAGAGCGCGAAAAAGCCGGCGACGGCGAAGAAGGCAGAGTAGAAGACCACGAGCGCGGCCGATCCGACCCGGAAATCGAAAAGTCGCTCGGCCGGGCCGAGCAGGATGAAGGAACCCTGTGGAGGCGGCGACTCGAGCAGGCGGTCGCCGCGCTCGATGCCGAGCTCGAGGGTGACGGCGTTCCCGGATGCCACGAAGCGCAGGGGCGGGGGCGTGCGTCCGATCCGGTACGCGTTGCGCTGGAAAATCGGGTTTCCGTCGACGGCGACGCGCGAAAGGTTTTCCGGATGGGGCAAGGACAGCCAGTATTCGCCGGGCCCCGGCAGCGAAACCGTCGCCCGGTAGCGGACCTTGTCCGCGGCCCGGTCGGGGTTGAGGAAGGTCCAGGGACCGGGCCGGAGGGGAATGTCGACATCGGTGGCCGCGCTTGCGTCGATCCGTTCCCACTGGCCGGCCATGATGAGGACGGACTCGTCCGAGAGCCGGGCGCCGGCCGCACCCGTCGGGGCGGCGAAAGAACAGGAGGCCAAGGTCGCGAGGACGGGAAGGACCGCGAGCGCCGCGCGGCGGCGCGATGCGCCGCGGGAAGCGCGGACGTTTTTCTCCATGCGTCGAGTATCGGCCGCCCGGGCGAAGCTTTCCAGTCGTCTGAGCCTGGCGGACCGCGATGGCGGCACGGGACGGAGCGCCGCGCGCCCGGATGAGCCGGGAGCGCGGCGTGCGGAGCCTCAGCCGGCGGCTGCTGCCTTTTCCCGCTCCATCTTCGCGCCGGCGAAGGCGGCGAGCACGAGGGCCACCGCCTGGAAGCCGACCGAGGCCGCGACGAGCAGGGCCGGCGAGAAGCCGTAGAGCCAGCCCAGGATGGCCGAACCGCCGAACCAGAAGGCGCCGAACACGGTCTGGAAGAGCCCGAAGGCGCGGCCGCGGTAGTCCTTCGGCGTGTGGTCGGCGATGGCGGCTTTGAGCACCGATTCCTGGGTGCCGACCGAGATGCCCCAGAGCGCCATGCCCGCGAGGATGGCGGGCAGGCCGCCGAGGAACACGAGCGGCGCGGTGAAGAGCTCCGCGACGAAGAGCCCGACCAGGGCCTTGTAGCCGATCCGGTCGTAGAGCCAGCCGAAGAAGAGGGCCGCGGCCGCGTCGACCGCCATGGCGCCCGCGTAGAGCAGGGGAATGAAGGCGGGCTGGAGGGCGGCCGTCTCCTTGAGGTGGAAGGCGATGAGCGGGAAGTCCGTGATGCCCGCGGCCAGGAATCCGGTGCCGATGATGAGCATCCAGAGCCCGGGGCTGAGCCCCTTGGTTCCCAGCTTGGGCGTCTTGGACTCGAGTTCGAAGGCGTCGGGCCTGGGGAAGAAGAAGCGCGCCACGCCGAGGCTGGCCACCGACGCGACGGCCGGGATGAAGAGCAGCACCAGGCCCACCCGGAGCCCGCCGATGTCCGCGCCGTCGGGACGGAGGAAGAGGAGCAGCGAGAGCAGCGCCGGCCCGAGGAAGGCGCCGATCTGGTCCATGGCCTCGTGGAGTCCGAAGCCGAAACCGCGGCCCGTGGCGCTGGCCGCGTAGGCCAGCATCGAGTCCGCGGCGGGCTTGCGGAAGGCCTTGGCGATCCGCTCGAGAAGGAGCAGGGCGATGGCGACGCGCCAGTCGCCGGTGAAGGCCAGCAAGGGCAGGGCGGACAGTTGCAGCGCATAGCCGATGAACACGATGAGCCAGTAGCGCTTCGAGCGGTCGACGAGGGCTCCCGAGAAGTAGCGGAGCCCGTAGCCGAGGAACTCGCCGAGGCCGGCGGCCAGCGAGAGCGCGAGGGCTCCCGCGCCGAGGAAATTCATGTACTGGCCGGTCAGGCTCCGGCCGCCCTCGTAGGTCATGTCGGCGAAAAGGCTGACGATGCCGAGCAGGACGATGAAGCCGATGGCGCCGATCCGTCCTGTAGCCTGGGAACGTTCCTTCTTCATATAAGCACCTCGCGCTGGGGTGGAGTGTCGAGATTTTGAAACGTACCCGAACGCCGCCCCGCGGTCAAATCCGGGACCGAGCGGCAAGGCGCGCCTGGCGTGAAGCGGCCCGGTTGACCCCCGGGCCGTCGCGCCGGTATCGTGGGCGGACACCCTATGCGCGACGTCCTCGTCTTCGGCACCTTCGACATCCTCCATCCGGGCCATGCCTGGTTCCTCCGCCGCGCCCGCGCCCTCGCGAAGGGAGGCCGCCTGGTGGCGGTCGTCTCGCGCGACTCGTTCGTGCGCAGGGTGAAGGGCCGCGAGCCGGTCTTCCCCGAGGGGGAACGCATCCGCCAGCTCGCGGAGAGCGGCCTCGTGGACGCGGCGACGCTCGCGGACGAGGAGCAGGGCAGCTACGGGGCGCTTTCGCGCGAAAAGCCGGACCTGGTCTGCCTCGGCCACGACCAGGTCGAGCTCGAGCGCGACCTGCGCGCCTGGCTCAAGCGGAACGGCGTCCGCATGGCGGTGAGGCGCCTCGGCGCCCACCGCCGCGAACGCCACAGTTCCACCGCCTACCGGGAATCCGTCGCGCCGGCGAAGGTCGCCATTCCGCCCGCGAAGGACGGCGCGCGGCATTCCGCCGGCATGGAGGCGGTGCTCGTCTTCGGGGCGCTCTCGCTCTTCTTCGCCGCCATCGAGTATCTCTTTCCCCGCCCCGTGCCCTTCATGCGGCTCGGGCTCTCGAACCTGCCCCTGCTCCTGGCCATCGACTTCATGAGCCCCTGGCACCTGCTGCTCGTCACCCTGACCAAGGTGATCGGGCAAGGCATCGTCAACGGCACCTTCGCGAGCTACGTGTTCGTCTTCTCGGCCGCGAGCTCGCTGGCGAGCCTGGCCGCCATGCTCGCGCTCAAGGCCCTGTTCCGCCGCCATATCGGCGACCTGGGGCTGGCCGCCGGAGGGGCCCTCGCCTCGAACCTCGTGCAGGCCTGGCTTTCGCTCATCGTGGTGTTCGGGCCGACCGCCAAGGTCATCATTCCCTGGCTGCTCGGCATCGGCACCGCGACGAGCGTCGTGGTGGGACTGCTCGCCGCGCGCTTCCGCGCCAAGTCCGCCTGGCTCGCCGCCGTGGAGGCCGCGTATGCCGGCTCCCGCTAAACCGGTCGTCGGTCCGAACGCGCGGCTCGCCGCGGGCGCCGTCATGGTCGGCGCCCTGATCGCCCAGTCGAGCCTGATCTTGCTGGCGCTCGAGTGCGTCGCGTTCTGGCTGCTCGCGCGCGCGGCCGGCAAGCGCATCAAGCCCTTCTACTTCCTCGGCCTGGCCTTCTTCGTGGCGTTCTTCGAGCTGCTCGCGCCGCGCGGGCTCGCGCTCTTCACCGTGCTCGGCTTCCGCGTGACCGACGAGGCCCTCCGCGCCGGCGTCGAGAAGGGGCTGACGATAGCCGGTTCGGTGCTCGGTTCCCTGGCCGCCATTCGCCGCGACCTCCGGCTTCCGGGGCGCGCGGGCTGGTTCCTTTCCCAGGTGCTGGTACGCTTCGACGCCATCATGGCCGCCCGGCGCCGCGTCAAGGCCGACGACGTGGTCGGCAGCCTCGACGCCCTGCTCTTCGAGCTCTTCCCGCCCGAGCGCTTCGGCGAGGCCGGCGACGCCGAGGCGGCCGCGCCCGAGCGCACGAACCCCGCCGGCGCCCTGGCCCTCGCCGCCGCGACCCTCCCCTTCCTCCTGGCCTTGCCCCTGGCCCCCCTCATGCCGCTCTGAGAGCGCGTAGAGGAAGGCCACAAGGCCGCGGAAAAGTCGCCCGCGCAACCGCGCCCGCCGCCCCGCCCCCGATTGAACGGCGTTGCCCCGCCTGATCCCGGAGTGGGGGAAGGCCGAGATCGCCGCCACCGCTTCAATTCGCTATCGCGCGGGCTCTCCGAGACCGCGCAGTGAAAAGGGCACCGCGGTGGCGGAAGCTCGGCCGAGGGGGAGCGCGTCATCCATGACGTACCCGTCCGAGTTCGGACGGGCCTTATTATGGGCGCGCATCCCTGCGCGCCGGCACCGCAATCGCCCGGAAGCCGGGAAGCGCGCCCCCGTCCGGCGGGCGCGGCGTGCAAGCGCAAACCCGTCGGCTGATTTTCAGGGGCGGGTCGCACGGCGGGTGGTGAGCGGAAACGCGCCCCCTCGCAAAGCGAAGCGGCGCGAGCGGGGTGCGTTTCCGCTCATCAGGCCCCGCGCGCAAGGGCATTGAAAAATCATACGCCGCGTTTTCCGGGATGCGCGCGCTTCCCGTGGTCTGGGATGGGCGTGCTCCCCCCTTCGAATTTGACATTTTCGCCCTGTCCTCATCCCCGTTACGGGCTTAAGATAGGAAACGCCGCATATTTATGCAGGATCCGTGCCTATCCATGAGTTAGAATAAACTAATATCGATAAAGGCTTATTGATACAATTTGAATCTCATGTTAGCTTGGCCGCGCCGGGGCTCCCGAGCCCGACCAAGCACCGGAGGGTACGAATGGCAATCGCCCAAGTGGAGTTCCCGAAGGAACTCACCGCCTTCGTCGAGGAATGGAAGACGAAGCCGGGGAACCTGATCATGATCCTGCACCGCATCCAGCAAGAGTACGGCTACATCTCGCGCGAGGCGGCCGAGACGCTCTCCCGGATGATCGACCTGCCGCTCGCGAAGATCTACGGCGTGGTCACCTTTTACCACTTCTTCAAGACCAAGAAGCCCGGCAAGAACCGGCTGGCCATCTGCATGGGAACCGCGTGCTACCTGAAGGGCGGCCAGGCCCTGCTCGAGGAGGCGCGCTCGATCCTCAATATCGAGGGCGACGAGGTGACCGACGACGGGCTCTACTCCATCGACGCGGTGCGCTGCGTGGGCTGCTGCGGCCTGGCGCCCGTGCTCATGGTCGGCGACGAGGTCTACGGCAAGGTGACGCCGGAGCAGCTTCCGGAGATCATCGCGAAGCACCGCAACTGACCGTGCACCGCGACTTCGGCGACTACGTGCTCGACGTCGTGCAGAACGCCGTCGAGGCCGGCTCCCGGAACATCGGGCTCCGCGTCGCCGAATCGGAAGGCCGCGTCGAGGTCCTCGTCGAGGACGACGGGCGCGGCATGGATCGGGACGAGCTTTCGCGGGCGCTCGACCCCTTCCATACGGACGGGACCAAGCACGCGAACCGGAAGGTGGGCCTCGGGCTCCCCTTCATGGTCCAGGGCGTCGAGGCCGCGGGCGGGACCTGGTCGGTCGAGTCGGAAAAGGGGAAGGGCACGAGGGTGCGCTTCGCCTTCCCCCTCGGCCACCCGGACGCGCCGCCCGTCGGGGAGCTGCCGGGCCTGATTTTGTCCTTGATGGCCTTCGGGGGCGCTTACGAGCTCGAGGTCACGAGGACGAGGGATGTGCCGGGCAAGAGCCGGCTCGAATGGAGCGCCAGGCGCTCCGAGCTCGCCGAGGCGGCGGGGGGGCTCCGCGACGCGGAATCGCTCGCGCTCGCGAGGGCCTTCCTGGAATCGCAGGAAGCGGATTGAAGGATCGGGCCGGGGGATGGTCCCGCGGCATGAAGCAGGGTTAAGGAGAGCGAACATGGCGAAGATGACGCTCGAGCAGCTCAGGAAGCTGCGCGAGGAAAAGAAACGGGACATCGAGCGCCGCGAGACGGAGGGCAAGGAAATCCGGATCATCGTCGGCATGGGCACCTGCGGCATCGCCGCCGGCGCGCGCGTCGCCTTCGACGCCATCCTGGCCGCGGTCGAGCGCCACGGCATCGGCGCGAGCGTCGTGCTGGCGCAGACCGGCTGCATGGGGCTCTGCCACGTCGAGCCGACCGTCGAGGTGCTCGTGCCGGGCATGCCCGACACCATCTACGGCAAGGTCGACGCCGCGATCGCCACGAAGATCGTGGACCGGCACGTCGTCGCGCGCGCCCTCGTGAACGAGCACATCTACGACCGCCCCGCGGCCGACATCATCAGGAACTGAGGGCGGAGGGGAACGATATGGCCTACAGGCAGTACATGCTGGTCTGCGGCGGCACCGGCTGCGAGTCCGGCAAGTCCGACGAGATCTACAAGCGGCTGATCGCCGAAGCGGACGCCCAGGGCGTGAAGGACGCGGTCCAGATCGTCAAGACCGGCTGCTTCGGCTTCTGCGAGAAGGGACCCATCGTGAAGGTCCTTCCCGAGGAGTCCTTCTACGTCGAGGTCAAGCCCGACGACGCGAAGGAGATCATCGCGGAGCAGGCGGTCAAGGGCCGCGAGGTCAAGCGCCTGCTCTACGACAAGTCGACGCGCAAGTCGAACAACAAGATCGATGACATCGAGTTCTACCAGAAGCAGTTCCGCATCGTCTTGAGGAACTGCGGCGTCATCAACCCGGAGAACATCGAGGAGTACATCGCGCGCGACGGCTACGCCGCGCTCGAGAAGGCGCTCTTCCAGATGAAGGGCGAGGACGTCATCGCCGAGCTCAAGACCGCAGGGCTCCGCGGCCGCGGCGGCGCCGGCTTCCCCACCTGGCTCAAGTGGGACCTGACCCGCAAGGCCCCCGGCGACGTGAAGTACATCATCTGCAACGCCGACGAGGGCGACCCGGGCGCCTACATGGACCGCTCGACCATCGAGGGCGATCCGCACTCGGTGCTCGAGGCCATGGCCTTGGCCGGCTACGCGATCGGTTCGAACAAGGGCTACGTCTACATCCGCGCCGAATACCCGCTGGCCATCGACCGCCTCAAGATCGCCATCGCGCAGGCGAAGGAATACGGCCTGCTCGGCGACGACATCCTCGGCTCGGGCTTCTCGTTCGACGTGGAGATCCGCCTCGGCGCCGGCGCCTTCGTCTGCGGCGAGGAGACGGCCCTGATGCGCTCGCTCGAAGGCAACCGCGGCATGCCCGTGCCGAAGCCGCCGTTCCCCGCCATCTCGGGGCTCTGGAAGAAGCCGACCGTCATCAACAACGTCGAGACCCTGGCCAACATCCCGGTGATCATCACCAAGGGCGGCGCCTGGTTCGCCAAGATCGGCACCGAGAAGTCGACGGGCACCAAGGTGTTCGCGCTGACCGGCAAGGTGAACAATTCCGGCCTCGTCGAGGTCCCCATGGGGACGACGCTGCGCGAGATCATCTTCGACATCGGCGGCGGCATCCGGGGCGGCAAGAAGTTCAAGGGCGTCCAGACGGGCGGACCCTCGGGCGGCATCATCGTCGAGAAGGACCTCGACGCCCCCATCAGCTACGAGAGCCTCGCGGCCCTCGGCTCGATGATGGGCTCCGGCGGCATGATCGTCATGGACGAGGACGACTGCGTGGTCGACGTCTCCAAGTTCTACATGGAGTTCTGCGTCGACGAGTCCTGCGGCAAGTGCGCCCCCTGCCGCATCGGCACCAACCAGATGCACGACATCCTCGACCGCATCACCAAGGGCAAGGGCGAGGAGGCCGACCTGGCCCGGCTCGAGCGCATCGGCAAGGCCATGACCAAGGCCAGCCTCTGCATGCTCGGCGGCTCCGCGGCCAACCCGACCCTCTCGACCATCCGCCACTTCCGCGAGGAGTACCTGGCGCACATCCGCGACAAGAAGTGCCTGACCGGAAAGTGCAAGGACCTCGTGACCTACTCGATCGATCCGTCGAAGTGCATCGGCTGCACGCTCTGCGCCAAGAAGTGCCCCGTGCCCTGCATCGCCGGCGAGCGCAAGCAGGCCCACGTCATCGACGCGTCGCGCTGCGTGAAGTGCGGCGAGTGCTACGCCGTCTGCAAGTTCGGCGCCGTCGTCAAGAACTGAGGAGAGCCGCAATGGTCAACGCGAAGATAAACGGTATCGAAGTCCACGTCGCGCCGGGGACGACGATCCTCGACGCGGCCTCGAAGGTCAACGTCAAGATCCCCAAGCTCTGCCACAACCCGGACCTCGAGCCCTGGGCGGCCTGCGGCATCTGCGTGGTCAAGAACGGCAAGAGCCCCAAGATGCTCCGCGCCTGCTGCACCCCGCTCGAGAACGGCATGGAGATCGTCACGAACGACGCCGAGCTCGTCGAGACGCGCCGCACGGTCATCGAGCTCATCCTCTCGACCCACCCGGACGACTGCCTCCAGTGCCCGCGCAACCAGTCCTGCGAGCTCCAGACCCTCGCCGCCGAGTTCGGCATCCGCGAGCAGTCCTTCCCGAAGCGCCTGCGCGGCCTGGCCAAGGACACCTCGAGCGTCTCGCTCATCCTCGACCCCGAGAAGTGCGTGCGCTGCGGACGCTGCGTCAAGGTCTGCCAGGAAATGCAGAACGTCTGGGCCATCGAGTTCCTCGGCCGCGGCGAGAAGACCCGCATCGCCGGCGCCGGCGACGTGGCCCTGGCCGACGGCCCCTGCATCCGCTGCGGCCAGTGCTCGGCGCACTGCCCGGTGGGCGCCATCTACGAGCTCGACGAGACCCGCCCCGTCTGGGACGCCCTCATGAAGGAAGGTCCCGACGCCAAGACCTGCGTGGTGCAGATAGCCCCCGCGGTGCGCGTCGCGCTCGGCGAGGAATTCGGCCTGCCGCCCGGGACGGTCCTGACCAAGAAGATCTACGCGGCGCTTCGCCGCATGGGCTTCGACGTCGTGTTCGACACGAACTTCTCCGCCGACCTGACCATCATGGAGGAAGGCACGGAGTTCGTGCAGCGCTTCACCAAGGACCCGACGGCGCTGCCGCTCATCACGAGCTGCTGCCCGGCCTGGGTGGACTACATGGAGAAGTACTACCCGGACATGATCCCGCACTTCTCCACGGCCAAGAGCCCCCAGCAGATGATGGGCGCCATGATCAAGACCTACTGGGCGCAGAAGGCGAACGTCGACCCCGCGAAGATCTTCTCGGTCTCGGTCATGCCCTGCACGGCCAAGAAGTACGAGAACAAGCGTGACGAGCACATGCGTTCCTCGGGCTTCCAGGACGTCGACGTGACCCTGACCACCCGCGAGCTCGCGCGCATGATCAAGCAGGCGGGCATCGACCTCCTCAACCTGCCCGACGAGGAAGCGGACAGCCCGATGGGTCCGTACACGGGCGCGGGCACCATCTTCGGCGCCACGGGCGGCGTCATGGAGGCGGCCCTCCGCACCGCCTACACCCTCGTGACCGGCGAGGAGCTCAAGGACGTCAACTTCACCGGCGTGCGCGGCATCTCCGGCATCAAGGAAGCCTCGGTCCACATCAAGGGCACCGAGATCAAGGTTGCGGTGGCGCACCAGATGGGCAACATCGAGACCGTGCTCGACCAGATCCGCGAGGCGAAGAAGGCCGGGAAGCCCATGCCCTGGCACTTCATCGAGGTGATGGCCTGCCGCGGCGGCTGCATCGGCGGCGGCGGCCAGCCCTACGGCGCCACCGACGAGGTGCGCGAGGCCCGCATGGCCGGCATCTACAACGACGACCAGAAGTCGACCTACCGCTGCTCGCACCTCAACCCGTTCATCAAGCAGGTGTACGAGGAGTTCCTCGGGAAGCCGAACTCCGGCAAGGCCCACGAGCTCCTGCACACGCACTACCACGAGAAGGCGCTCTACACGAAGTAGCGCCGCTTCCATCCAGCCGTTTCAGGGCCGCCCGGTTCCTCCTGCCGGGCGGTCCGTTTTTTAGCCCCGCGCGCGCAAGCGTCGCGGGGCTTTTTTCGTCCGGGCGTCGACGGCGCGATACCGCCGTACCGCAGGAAGCAATATCAAGTTACTTATTTATTGGAGTTTTTCGACATTCGATGCTATGTTAGTG
>JAKLEE010000081.1 GCA_022703215.1 Spirochaetota bacterium
TTCATAGCCGCCTTCACCGCCCTCGGCATCCTGCTCGCCGCGCTCGCGGCCGCCATCCTCTCGCTCTGGATAGCAGATCCGGTCGTGGAGCTCGCCTTCGCGATGGACGGACTTGCCGGCCGCATGGCCGCGGGCATGCCGCCCGTTCAGTTCGACCGGAAGCGCTCGGACGAAATCGGCGCCCTGCGCGAAGCCTACAATCGGATGACCCGCGACCTCGTCGGCACGCGCGATGCGCTTGATCGCCGCGACCGCGAATACGAGGACCTCGACCGGCTCAAGGACGAACTCCTGGCCACCACCTCGCACGAGCTGCGCACGCCGCTCGCCGCGATCGTCGGCCTGGCCGAGACGATGGCCTCCGACGGAGAGCTCCCGGAACGCTTCCGCGGCGTCTCGGTGCTCGTCGGCAGGACGGCCCGAAGGCTCTCCTCGCTGGTCGACGACATAATGGACTATGCCAAGCTGCGGAAGGGGACCCTGACGATCCAGAGCCGACGCTTCGACCTTTCGACCGCGATCGATGCCGTCGTGTCCGCCTGTTCGCCCCTGGCGCGTACGGGCGTGGAACTGCGCGCCACGCTCCCCCGCCCCGCGATGGTCCGCGGCGACCGGGGTCGCGTCGAGCAGATCCTGACCAACCTGGTTTCGTCGGCCCTCAAATTCACCGAACGCGGCTGGGTATCCATCGAGCTGGCGAGAGAGGGCGTGCGCTGGAAGGTGAAGGTGCGCGACACGGGCGTGCTTTCCGAACGGCTCGAGACGGGGTACGGCAGGTATTTTTCGAAGCATGGCGGAGGGGCTAACGTGCCGGCCGAAGGTGCCGGCCTCGGCCTCGCGGTAGCCTCACGCCTGGCCGAGCTCCACGGCGGATCCCTGCGCGTCGAATCCGACCACGGCGCCGACGGGAGCGTCACGGGCGCGGTCGCGGGCTTCGACCTCGCCGCCGCGGACGATTGAGCCGGGTTCCTCCGGCTACAGCGCCAGCACGCGCTTGACCGGGTGCTCCTCGACGCCGAAGAGCCGCGCAAGGTCGGCCGAGGTCCGGTAGGCGCCGCCGGTCAGGCCGGAAAAATATCCGATGAACTCTTCCATCTCGGCGGCTTTACCCGATTTGAGGGCCGAAGAATAAGCCGCGCGGTACAGGCCCTTGCGCGCCAGGTCCATGGTGCCCGACCTGCCGTGGGCCGCCCTCGCCTTGCCGTCCACCACGGCGCTCTCGCCGTCGTAGCCGATCGTGAACAGGAAATCTTCCCTCGAGACCATCTTGCGCTCCATTTCCGTCCCGGGCATGCGAAGGGGCCGCCCCGAGGGACGGCCCCATGCTATACCGGTCTATCGGCGCGTGCAAGCGCGCGGAAGGAAGGTCCTCAAGCGGGACTGAACGAGTCCTTGCCGGCACCGCAGAGCGGGCAGACCCAATCGGCGGGCAGTTTCTCGAAGGGCGTGCCGGGGGCGATGCCGCCGTCCGAATCGCCGGCCTCCGGATCGTAGATGTAACCGCAAACATCGCAAACGTACTTCTGCATAGTCGACTCCTCAATCAAGCCCCGCGCGCTCCATCGCGGCGGGACCATCCATCGGATCCAGGACGCCCGACGGGCGTCAGTTCAGAGCGAGGCCTTCCAGAGGCCGTGCAGGTTGCAGTATTCCCTGGCCGACACGCGAAGCGCCTGCACCGGGAAGACCACGACCGGCGTATCGCCGGGCTTCAACATGGCGCGATGCGTCACGCCGTCCGCCTCGAGCTCGATCCATTCGATGAAGTGCTTTTCCTCCATCGGATGCGCGACGGCGCCGACCGACACCCGCCATCCCTCGGCGACCTTCTCCAGCACGGGCACGTGCTTTTCCTTGGCCGCGTCGACGGTGTTCTCGGTCATGCGCTGCATCGGCTCGCCGCAGCAGACCAGGTCGCCCTCGCCCGCGTGCACGACCTCGACGATGTTGCCGCACTTGGCGCACTTGTAAATCGCGTGCAATTCGGCCATGGAGCCTCCCTTACCAGTTCTCGCCGAGCAGCTCGAAATACGCCTGAGGATGCGCGCAGGCCGGGCAGGCCTTGGGCGCTTCGAGCGCCTCCGCGATATAACCGCAGTTCATGCAGCGCCAGACCACCTTCGCGTCGCGCTTGAAGACCCGCCCCGCCTCGATGTTCGCCTTGAGGTCCTCATAGCGCTTTGCGTGCTGCTTTTCCGCCACCGATATGGCATCCCAGACGGCCGCGACCGCCTCGAAGCCCTCTTCCCGCGCCACCTTCGCGAAGCCCGGGTACATTTCTTTCCATTCATGGTTCTCGCCCATGGCAGCGTGGGCAAGGTTGACCGCGGTCGTATCGATCGTACCGGCGGGGAACGCCGCCTCGACCATCACGTCGCCGCCCTCGAGGAACTTGAAGAAGCGCTTGGCGTGCTCCTTCTCCTGGTTGGCGGTCTCCTCGAAAATGGCCGCGACCTGCATGTAGCCTTCCTCGCGGGCCTTGCTCGCCCAGAACGTATAGCGGTTGCGCGCCTGCGACTCGCCCGCGAACGAGGCGAGCAGGTTCTTCTCCGTCTTCGTTCCCTTCACGCTTTTCATGCCGATCCTCCATCCTTTCATCGCCTGCGCGCTCCCGACGGGAGGCCGCGGAGCCGGCAGTCCCGACGGGGGCTCCCGGACGCCGCGCCGGCGCCACCATAGTACTATAGACGTACGCCCCGGGTGCGCAAGACCCATCCCGCCTTTCTTCGCCCTTTCTTGAAAGGAGTCCGGCGGCGCCGGAACCCCGCACGCTCAGGCGAAGGCCTGCCAGGCCAGCTTCACGCAGAGCGCGAGCGCTATCACGATGAAGATCGGCTTGATGACCTTCGCCCCGTTCCTGATGGCGATGTGCGTGCCCACCCAGGCGCCGGCCACCATCGCCACGGCCATCGGCACGGCGGCGGGGTACACGATCTTCCCGCCCGCCGCGAACAGGGCGAGCGAGACGGCGTTGCTGGCGAAATTGAGGATCTTCCCGTTCGCCGCCGCACCCACGAAGTCGTAACCGTACACGCTGATGAACAGGAAGATGAGGAAGCTGCCCGTCCCCGGCCCGAAAAAGCCGTCGTAGAAGCCCAGGACCAGCGCGAAAGCCATGCCCGCCGCGTGCCCCGAGCGGCTGTGTCCCCGGAAGCGGTCCGTCGCCCCGAAATCCTTCTTGAGCGAGGTATAGAGGGCGACCGCGAGCACCATTACCACGATCAAGGCGTTGAGGACGCGCTCGTCCAGGGCCAGGGCGGTGCGCACGCCGAGGGCGGCCCCGAGCGCGGTGCAGGGCAGCTGCCAGAGCACCAGCTTGAAATCGATGCGCTTCGAGAAAGCGAACCTGACGGTGCTGGTCAGGCTGGCGCAGGTGCTCGCGAACTTGTTGGTGCCCAAGGCCAGGTGGGGAGGGACGCCCGCGGCCAGGATGGCGGGCAGGCTTATGAGTCCACCGCCGCCGGCGATCGAGTCCACCGCCGCCGCCAGGAAGCCGGCCGCGCTCAGAAAGGCTATCATGGTCACGCTCATGCCATGCTCCCCATGGGTGCCAGTGAACCATCCCGGGCCCGCCCGGCGCAAGAGCCGGCCCGGGACCGCCGGAAACCCCGGCGCCCGACGGGATCCTACGAACCCAGCATGTCCTCGAGCAGGGCGTCCACGTCGGCCTGGTCCAGGTCGGACTTGCGCTCGTAGGCCAGCTCCTGGTTGGCCGCGCGCAGCTTGCGCAGGAGCCCGAAGATGACGACCAGGAGCAGCTTGTTGCCGCCGGCGCTCTGGTCGCGGATGAAGGCCGACACGTCGCTGCGGTGCAAGCGGATGAGCGTCGCCTCTTCCGCGGTGCGCACGCTGGCGGTTCGGCGCACGTTCATGAACAGGCCGGCCTCCCCGAAGGCGTCCCCGGGTCCCAGCGTGCACATGTACACGTCCTTGGCGCCGTCCGCATCCGCGGCGTCCCGCACGCTCACCGTGACCGTGCCTTCGAGTATGCCGTAGAAGTAGCTTTCCAGCCCGCCCTCGCCGACCACGAGCTCGTCCGGCCCGTAACGGAGGAAGCTCGCCATTCCCGTGATCGCCTCGAGCTCCGCGGGGGAGAGGTAGCGGAACGCCATGAGGCCCGCCGCCTTCTTCCGCCAGGGCGCCTTGTCCTTGAGTTCTTCCATGGCGGGAAGTCTAGGGCAGGACCCTCGCAGGCGCAACCGGGTTTTTCCCATGCGCGCAAGCGCGGCCCCCGTCCGCGGGCGTATTCCGGCGGGAGGCAGCATGAACTCCGTCTACGAATCACCCGAGGGCGACGGCGCATCCCGTCCCGACGTCCGCGAGCGGCTCGCGCTTGCGGGTCCCGGCGCCGTCAGCGACGTCGAGCTCCTCATGGCGGTCATCGGCTCGGGCGGCAAGGGCCGCAACGTACGCTCAATAGCCCGCGAGACCCTCGCGCTCGTGGACGGCTCGACCGCGCCACCCGAACCCGACAAGCTCTCCGCGCTCGACGGCGTCGGCAACGCCCTGGCTTGCCGCATCGCGGCGGCCCTCGAGCTCGGTCGCAGGCTCTATGGCCATCGCGAGCGCCGCGTCTCGGGTCCCCGCGACGTGTGGCCGCTCGTGGCCCACTGGGCCGACCGCAAGCAGGAGCGCTTCATCCGCGTCTCCCTCAACGGCGCCCACGAGGTCATCTCGGTCCGCATCGTCTCGGTCGGCCTCGTCAACCGGACCATCGTCCACCCCCGCGAAGTCTTCGCCGAAGCGGTGGCCGAGCGCGCCTGCGCCCTGGTCGTCGCGCACAACCATCCGTCCGGGCGCCTCGAGCCCTCGGGCGAGGACCTCGAGATCACCCGCCGCCTCAAGGCCGCGGGCGAAACGATCGGCATCCCCCTCCTCGACCACCTCGTGTTCTCCGCCGACGGCTATTTCTCCTTCGTGGAAGGCGGCCTCCTCGAACCGGGCTCCGAATCCTGATCCGGAATCCGTCCAAGGAGGGGAACCTTTCTAAAAGGTTCCCCTCCCCGGGCCCCACCCTTCCAAACCGCCCCGGGTCGTCCGGCGTTATCGATGGTTCGCGAAGCCCGGGTTGTGCCCGTTCCGTTTCGGGCCTATCATGGTTCCGTCGGCCGCGCTCCCGGGCCGGTCCGGCACCTAAGGAGGATAACTGCATGGCCACGGAACGGAAAAAGGCGCCCGTCGAGCGCAAGATCGTCAAGGCGGCGGGAGCCGAGGGCAGCGGAGTCAAGGCGGACCGGCCGGCCGGAGAGGCGGGAACGGTTTCGAAAAAGGGCGACGCGAAGGGCCTCAGGATCGGCGCGGCTGTCGCGTGGGCGCTCGCCATCGCCGCCGAAATCGTGACCATCATGTTCCTGAACGGCTACATCTACGTGCGCGGCGACATCACCGTCTGGCTCATCGCCGGCATCGCCGTCGACCTGGTCCTCGTAGTCGTCGGCTCCCTGCTCTGGAAGAAGGCCAACGACCTGGCGCCCGCGTCGGGCAAGAACAAGCTCAAGTTCTTCCTTTGGAACAACATGGGCCTCATCGTGGCCCTCGTCGCGTTCGTGCCGCTCGTCGTCCTGCTCCTCAACAACAAGAAGCTCGACAAGAAGACCAAGCAGCTGGTCACCATCATCGCCGCGGTGGCGCTCGCGGTCGCGGGGCTCTTCTCGGTGGACTGGAATCCGGTCTCGGTTGAGCAGCAGGCGGCCCTCGAGGGCAAGCTCTCCGGCCAGCAGGTCTACTGGACCCAGTTCGGCCGCCGCTTCCATGTCGATCCGGACTGCTCAACGCTCTCGCGCTCTGCGACCCTCTTCGAGGGCAGCGTCAACGAGGCCGTCGAGGCGAACCGCGGCACCCCCTGCTCGGTCTGCTCCGAGGATTTCTCCTTCGCGCCGGACGGCTCGCCCGCCGGCAACTGAGCGGCCGGAATCGCGCAGCACCGTCCTGAATCCCGGTCCCCGGATCGCGCCGCCACGCGCGCTCCGCGCGGACATGGAAAAGCCCCCTACGGACCCTGGGTCCGTAGGGGGCTTCGTTTTATCGGGCGCAAGGCGCGCGGCTAGATGACTCCCATCTTCTTGCCGCTCGCCTCGAAGATCGACAGGGCGCGCTCGAGCTGCTCGCGCGTGTGCGTCGCCATGTAGCTCGTGCGGAGCAGGGACTGTCCCTGGGGCACGGCGGGGGGGATCACCGGATTGACGAAGAGGCCGCGCTGCTTCAGGTCCATGTAGAAGCGGCAGCACTTCTCGTCCTCGCCCACAATGACGGGAATGATCGGGGTTTGCGTGTTCCCGATGTTGAAACCGAGTTCGCGGAAGCCCTTCATCATGAAGCGGGCGTTCTCCCAGAGCCGCTCGACGTGCTCCGGCTCGGTCTCCATGATCTCGAGCGCGGCGGCGGCCGCGGCCAGGTTGGGCGCGGGCAGCGACGCGGAAAAGATGAACGAGCGGGCGCTGTGGCGGATGTAGTTGATCACGTCCTTGTTGCCGGCCACGAAGCCGCCGAGGCTCGCGAAGCTCTTCGAGAAGGTGCCCATCACCAGGTCGACCTTGTCCTTGAGCCCGAAGTGGGCCTCGGTGCCGCGGCCTCCACCGAGTACGCCGAGCGAGTGGGCGTCGTCGACGTAGACGCGCGCGCCGTACTTCTCGCAGATCTCAACCAGCTTCGGCAGGTCGACGATGTCGCCGCCCATGGAGAAGACGCCGTCGACCACGACCATGCGGCCTACCTCGTCGGGCAGCTTCGCGAGTATGCGCTCCAGCTGGGCCAGGTCGCCGTGGACGAAGCGCTTGATTTCCCCCATGCCCAAGCGGCAGCCGTCGACGATCGAGGCGTGGTCGTCCTTGTCGGTGATGACCACGTCGTTCCGTCCGACGATGGCCGAGATGGCGCCAAGGTTGGCCTGCATGCCGGTGGAAAAGACGATTGCGTCGTCCTTGCCGACAAAGCGCGCCAGGCGCTCCTCGAGGTCGAGGTGGATCTGCAGCGTGCCGTTCAGGAAACGGCTGCCGGTGCAGCTCGGCCCGTAGCGGTCAAGCGCGTCCCGCGCGGCCTTCATGACCTTCGGGTGCGTGGTAAGCCCGAGGTAGTTGTTCGATCCGATCATGAGCACCTTCTTGCCCTTGATCGTTACCTCGGTGCCTTCGGTTTCGTCGAGCGGCTGGAAGAAGGGATAGAATCCGGCGGCGATCGCCACCTTGTCGTCATCCCACTCCCGCGCTTTCTGGAAGATGTCCATCAGAGGCTCCTGGCGGATGCGACGGGTGGCTTCCCGCGCTCCGCGGAAGACGTCCCCGGCGAGCATGCCGGTGGGCGCTCCTGACCCCGTCGACGAAGCGCGCCGCGAGGCGCGTCCGTCTCCGTGGAGGCCGTCGGTCCGCTCCGGCGGATTTTCCGGGAGGGTGCCTGACGGCGGGTCCCGCGCCGACGGCGCGGGCGATGCTGCGACCTGATAGCCGCAACACGTCGGGGGAGTGTACGGACTCGCGGCGCCCGTGGTCAAGCGGATCTAAGGCTCCGCTGGCGGGTCAGTCCCCTTCGCCTTGCTTGACCAGGTAGATACCCGGAAGCGACAACAGAGTCACCGCTCCCTTGACCGCCACGTTGAACCAGAAAATCTGCCATACCGAAGCGGCGTCCATGGACCATCCGAAGGCCAGCCACGAGAACACGAGACTGTCGAGCGGTACGCTGACGGAATTCGACGCCAGCACGCGCGTCCACTGCAGCCGCGAACCCATACGCTTGGTCCAGAGCGCGTATACCTCGGTATCGACAAGTTCGCTCACCACTTCCGCCGCGATGCTCGCGATCACGATGGTCCATGCCGGTGCGAGCACGAGCGAGAAGGCCTCGGCGAGCGACGCGCCGGGAACGGACCCGTTCCAGAAGGAGTCGGACGGCAGGCGAGCAACGATAGCGAGATATACGGCCATGAAAAGGTTGACGGCGGCCGCGAGGATTATCGTGGTCCTGGCGGCCTGCTTTCCGAGCCGCTTGTGGATCAAGTCCCGAAGCGTGAAGGTGATCGGATAGATGAAAGTGCCCGCGTCGACCGCGAGCCCGGCCAGGCTGGCTATTTTCAGGCTCGCGATGTCCGAGAGCATCTGCGCCGCGGCGTACGACCCGACCAGGACGATCGCGGTCCGTCCGACTGCGGTCGCGCCGTTCTTATTCCCGTGTGCCATCCGTATCCTTTCCCTTTGATGCGTTTTTTTCGCCGTTCCTGATGATGCCGTGGAGGAATTCCGAGATCGAGCGATGCCTGCGCGGGGGTTTCGCCCCGCTCAGGGCGAACAGGGCCTCGTCAGAACCGGCGACGAGCAGCGTATCCTCGGCCACCAGGGTATAGGTCGGTTCCGCCCAGGACAGCACCTCGGAATCCCGCTTCCTGATGGCTACCACGTTCACGTTGCGCGTCTTCCTCAGGTTCGCCTCGACGAGCGTCTTGCCTACGAGATCCTCGGGGGGTCGAACCTCCCCCAGCGCGAGCCCGGGGCCGATCGGCATGTACGCGAACAGCTCCGGGGACGCCAGCACCGGCGCCACCTGGTCGGCGGCGGATCGGTCCGGATAGACGATGCGCGTGGCTCCGACCAGCGTGAGGATGGCGCCTCGATCCTCCGTATCGGTTTTCACCACGATGTTGCGGACGCCCATCTGCTTGAGCTTGCTCGTGACGAGTATCGAGGCCTCGAGCGAGTCGCCGAGATCGACAATGGCCGCGTCGGCCTGCGGCGGCACCAGCTTCTCGATGACCCGCTCGTTGAGCGCGTCCGCGGACAGCGCGTGCCGCGCCAGATCCTTCGCCTTTTCGATGAGATCGGCATCCCTGTCGATGACGATGATGTCGTCGCAGACATCGGCAAGGCGCTCGAGCATCCGCCAACCGAAACCGCCCAAACCGATGATCACGAATTGTTGGCCCACCGCTTTCCTCCTCCCGGGATACCCACCCATCCGGCTTCGCCGAAAGCGCAGCCCAGCTCGCGATTCAGGACTCGCGGCTCGAGCCTAAGCTCCTCGCGACGATCATCTCGCGTCTACGACGATGACGCGTCGTTTATCCGATCATGAGGCTCGCATCCGGAAAATCCGCCCAACGTTCAATCGCTTTCGAACGACGTGGCAGCGCCATCGTGAAGAGCCCCACCCTTCCGGCGAACATCGTGGCCGCCAGGATAAGCTTGGAGGCGGTCCCCAGGCTCGAAGTTGCACCGAGGCTCAAGCCTGCGGTTCCGAAGGCGGATACCGCCTCGAAAAGCAGGACTCCGAGCGAAGTGGCGCCGGAAGCCAGGGCCTCAGCCTCGAAGGCTGCGAGCGCCAGCCACGAGATCAACACGAGCGTCATGGCTTTAACGAGTATCGAGAATGCCCGCACGAGCAGGGGCGGATTGAGCTGCCTGCTGCCGACCGTGATGGCGGAACCAGATTCCGGATTGCGGAAGGCCGCCGAGAACGCGACGAAAATGGTGGTCGTCTTGACGCCGCCGCCGGTAGACCCGGGCGAGGCGCCGATGAACATGAGGATGATCGTCAGGACGATCGAAGTCCCGCCCAGCGCGGATTGGCTGATCGTGTCGAAGCCCGCGGTACGGGGCGTGACTGCCTGAAACGCCGCGGCCATGAGCTTCCCGCCCTCATCGAGCCCCGCGTAGGCGCCTTCCCGCTCCGCAAGGTAATAGAAAACCATGGCTCCGGCCAGCAGGACTGCCGTCGTCACCAGCACCGCCCGGGTGTGGTAGCCGAGCCTCCGCCGCGCGCGCGTGGCGACTCGTCCCAGATCCTGGAGGACCGTGAAGCCGATGCCTCCCAGAACGACGAGGGCCATGATGGTGCCCGTCGACAGGTAGTCATGCAGGAATATTTTGAGGCCTTCGGACCGGGTGGAGAAACCAGCATTGCAGAAAGCGCTGATCGAGTGGAAGGCGGCCTCGAAAACCGGAGCGGACGATCCCTCCTTCCTGAATCCGAGGAACATCAAACCCCATCCGGCGAGTTCCAGGAGCAAGGTCAGGATAACGACGTTGCTTACGATGCGTCGGGGATTGTGCTCGATCTCGTCGACCGAAAGGTCGCGGATGATGTTCCGGTTGACGAGGCTGATACGCGACCGAGGCGTGGCGATGTAGACGGCCGCGAACGACACGAGCCCGAGCCCTCCCATCTGGATCAGGACCATGATGATCGACTGTCCGAACCTCGTGAAGGCCGCGGTGTCGACGGTGATCAGTCCCGTCACGCAAACCGCGCTGGTCGCCGTAAAGAAGGCGTCCACCGTCGA
>JAKLEE010000082.1 GCA_022703215.1 Spirochaetota bacterium
CCGAGCTGGCGCACCGGCCAGAGGAGGCGCCCCACGTAGGCGAAGAAGGCCACCAGGGTGCCGGGGCTGACGAGCCCGCGCGAGGCGAGCGTGGCGCCGACCGCGAGCACGAGGCCGGTCTGGGCCATGCACATCCAGCCGGAGATGGACCAGTACCAGCCGAAGAGGTCGATGAGCTTGCGGACCTCGTCGGTGTAGCGCCGGTTGCCGTCCGAGAGGCGGCCGAGCTCGAAATCCTCGCGGGCGAAGGCCCGGACCACGCGCACGCCGTGCAGGTTCTCCTGCACGAGCTGGCTCAGGGCCGCCTCCGCCTCGTCGCTGGCCTGGAAGGCCTTCTGGATCTTCCGGAAGAAGAGGTACGAAAAGGCGAAGATGCCCGGCACGATGGGCAGGGCCGCCAGGGTCATGCGGCGGTCGACGCCGAGCATGGCCACCAGGGTCAGGACGAGCAGGGCGACCGCCCGCGCCACGTCCACGAACTGGGTGGCGAGGAAGCGCTTGACCGTGTCGACGTCGCTGGTGCAGCGCTGCACGAGGTCGCCCGACGAGGCCTCGCCGAAGTAGCGGTAGGGCAGGTCGAGGATGCGGGCGTGGAGCGCATCCCGCAGCCGCTTGGTCGAGCGCTCCGCGGCGACGCCCGCGAGGGCGCCGCGCAGGAACATGAGCAGGGCGCTGACCAGTCCCGCGGCCACGAAGACGAGGGCGCAGATCCAGATCGAGCGTGCCAGGGCGGACATGCCGCCGAGCCGCTCGACGAGGCCCATGACCCAGGCAGGCGCGTCGCTTTCGCGGCCGCCGATGACGGAGTCGAGGACGAAGCGCAGGACGAGCGGGTCGACGAGCGAGACCGCGGCCTGCAGGAGTATTGCCAGGAGGGCCCCGGAAAAGAGGAGGCGCGATCCCCGCAAGGCCCGGAACAGGTGGACGAGGGACTTCGATTTCTTCGCCTTCGGATGCTTCACTTCAGGATTCATGGATGATACCGCTGCGTTTCATACGCGTGGCCGGTCCGGCGAGCGGGCGGGAACGCGTCGACCATGCGACGGAACGTCCCGGCTCGCGCCGGATGCTGCATTGACTGGTGTGTACGGCTTTTCGCGCGCGCCTCGCCGGACGGCGAAGGCGGCGTCAGGAAATCGGAAACCGGGCGGACTCGGTCTCTACGATTCCAGGCGGGCCTTCGTCCGGAAGAGCGCGGTTGCCGCAACTGCGTTGCTACTTACCATGGGTCTCCCCCTCGCGAAGTATGATGCGAGACTTTAGTGCCGCCCTTCCGGACCTGTCAAGCGCCCGTGTCGCTTTACAGTCCGCGGATCGGCGCCGACAATGGAACGAAGGACCACCAATGAAGCGAAACGCCACGATTCCGCCCCTCGCGACGGCCCTCCTCCTGTTCGCCCTGTCCGCGGCCCCGCTCGCCGCCGAGGTTTCGTTCGACGGCCTCGACCTGGCCGAGGACGGGCGACTGCTCTTCACGGCCACCGTCGACCTGCCGGGCTCGCTCTCGTTCCGGACCCTGTTCATGACCGAGCTCGCGAGCGGCGCGACGACCCAGCTGAGCTTCTATCCCGAGCGCATCCAGCTCGTGGACGACGGACGGAAGCTGCAGGTGCAGAACCGGCTCGGCGTCTACCGCACGGGAGCGGACCTGACGGACCTGCAGCCGGTGCCGGGCTTCCCGAGCTTCGCCCGCGGCGCCTCGCCGCAATCGGGCAAGCTCCTGGCCTCGCGGCCCTCGCCGGACGGCAAATGGCTGCTCTACCTGGCCCCGAGCTCGGCGGCCTACGGACGCCTCGTCCTGCTCGAGGTGGCGTCGGGCAAGGAAACCGTGGTCGCGGAGCGCGTGGAATTCTCGGTGGAGCGCTTCCCGGCGGCCTGGGCGCCGGGCTCGGAAGTCTTCGTCTATTCGCGCGACGGGAACATCCACTACTACTCCATCGACCAGCACCGCGCGGGCAGGGTCATCGAGGAAGGCTACCGCCTGCTCGGCGCGGGCCGCGTCGAGGCCCTGCGCTGGGGCGCCGACGGCTACCTCTACATGGTCAAGGAACGCTCGATCTACCGGATCATGCCTGCGGAGTTCTTCACCCAGGCCCTCTACGCGGGACTCATCACCATCGGCACGATGGTCGGCTCCATGCCCTTCCCCTTCGACCCGAATTTCGACTCGTTCTGGATCTCGCCGGACGGACGCAAGGTCCTGCTCTGCAAGGGCGGGCGGAACCTCTTCCTCTACTACCTCGATCCCGACGACTACGGCCGGGAGGCGAGGATCAGCGCCCTGCCCTACCTCTTCCTCCAGGGCGACACCACCATCCGCACCGTGCTCTGGCCCGAGAGCGACCAGGTGACCATTTTCACCAGCTCGCTCGACTCGGGGAAGCGCGTCTCGGCGGCTTACCGCGTGGCGGCGCCGGCCAGCCCGACGGACCTCGGGCTTTCGCAGACCTTCCGCAAGCTCGACTCGGGCAACGCCGTCACCATCTCGCTCTCGCCCGACATGACGAAGGTGGCGCTGGCCGGACCCGACGGCGTGACGGTGCGGAAATACTCCGACTGGACCGTGTCCGGGACGATAGCCGCGCCCGGCACCCTGCACGCCATCTGGCTCAACAACCACGAGCTCGTGGTGGCCGGCGAGCGGAGCATCGAGATAGCGCCGATCGCGGGGGGCCTCCGGCGCCTGGTGGGCATCTCGCAGCCGGAGCGCTACGGCTGGTCCGCCTCGACCGAAGGCGCCGTGGCCGTGGAGGCCTCGGGCGGCGCCTGGGAACGGGCGAAAGGCGGGACGGTGTGGACCAAGGCGGCCGCGTACTCCGCCAAGGCGCCGGCCACGGGGAGCGCCGCCTGGCGCGTCTACCTCGACGAGCTCGATTCGGGCGCGTACCGCAACGCCGTCATGGTGCGCTCGATCAAGGGCCTCGGCACGCGCTCGCTGCTGGAGCGGCCGGACACGGCCTGGGATCCCTTCCCGGCCGCCGAGGAGAAGCTCAAGGGCCTCGCCTTCGAGCACGGCTCGCGAATACGCCGCCGCGAGGTGGCGCTCGTGTTCAACGCCTACGACGACGCGACGGGCCTGGCGGGGGTGCTCGACACCCTGGCCGAATTCGGCATACGCGCCACCTTCTTCCTGAACGGCGAATTCATCCGCCGGAACCCCGGCGCCACCCGGCTCGTGGCGGAGAGCGGCCACGAGGTCGGGAACATGTTCTTCACCACCTACGACCCGACCGACGCCCGCTTCCGAGCCGACGAGGAATTCGTGCAGCGGGGCCTGGCGCGCACCGAGGACGAGTACTTCGCGGCCACCGGCAGGGAGCTTTCGCTGCTCTGGCATACCCCCTGGTACTCGACCAGCACGGTCGCGCTCGAGGCCGCCGCCGGGATGAATTACCGTTACATCGGCCGCGACGTCGATCCCCTCGACTGGGTACCGGCCACGGAGAAGCTCGTGCCCGGCCTCTACCTCGGCGCCCCTGACCTGGTGGAGCGCGTCATCGAGCGCAAGCAGCCCGGGTCCATCATCCCGATACGCATCGGGGTGCCGCCGGGCGGCCGCGACGACTACCTGTTCGCGGAACTTTCGCTGCTCGTCAACGCCCTGCTCGAGGAGGGCTACGAGATCGTTCCCGTGTCGACCCTGGTCGAGCACGCGGAATAGGGGAGGGAAGGCATGGCCCTGAAAAAGCTGCTCCTGCCCGCGTCCGAGCTTTCCTACGGCATCAAGGCCCCGGAAATCCGGCGGCTCGACGGCGCCGCCTGGGGCGAGGAGATCATCGGGCAAGGCCGCGCCATGGAAGCCCTCCGCATGGGCATCGAGATCCGCGCGCGCGGCTACAATGTCTTCGTCACGGGCACCCCCGGGACCGGCAGGCGCACGGCCGCGCTCAGGGCCATCCGCGGCTACCAGCCGCCCAGGCTCCAGCTGCGCGACGTCGCCTTCGCCTTCAACTTCCGCAGGCCGCACGAGCCGGTGGCGCTGAGCTTCCCCGCGGGCGGCGCGCGCCTGTTCAAGGAGGACCTGCACCGCTTCATCGAGAACGTGAAGAAGCTGGTGCGCCTCCAGCTCGAGAGCGACGACTTCAAGACCAGGCAGGCCACGCTGGCCTCGGCCTGGGACGCCGAGGAGAACGAGCGCCTCGCCACCTTCGAGGCAGGACTCGCCGCCGAGGGTTTCCGCGTGCTCCAGGTGGAAGACGAGACCGGCACCTCGAGCGCCGACCTCGTGGCGGTGGTCGACGGCGAGCCGGTCGGCTTCGAGGAGCTCCAGACCCGCGTGGCCGCGGGCACGATGAAGCTCGAGGATTTCGACGCCCTGCGCTCGCGGTACTACGAGCGCATGGACCGCATGAAGCGCCTGTTCACCGAGCTCCGGCGCGGGCGCGTGGAGCTCGAGGAGAAACTCGAGGCGCTCCGCGACGAGACGCTCCGCCCCCACGTCATGGCCGAGGCGGCCTTCCTGCGCGACCGCTCGGGCGGCGAGGCGGTGCATGCCTGGATCGACGGGCTTTCGACCGACGTGCTCAAGCACATCTACCTCTTCCGCCATGAGGGCGAAGGGGAGAAGAAAGGCGGAAAGGCTTCGCCGCTCGCGCGCTACGGCCTCAACATCGTGGTGGACTCCGGCGACGCAAAGCGGCCGCCGCTCGTCTTCGAGACGCATCCGACTTGGGCCAACCTCTTCGGCTCCATCGAAGGCGCCGAGTCGGGCGACAAGGCCTCCTACCTCCGCATCCGCGCGGGAGCGCTGCTCAAGGCGGCCGGCGGCTTCCTGGTGCTCCGGGCCGAGGACGTGGCCGCGGACGAGGAGGTCTGGAACCGCCTGAAGCGCGTGCTCCAGACCCAGACCCTCGAGATCCAGGGCCGGGAGGGACCCTTCGTCCAGGGCGGTCCCCAGGCCAAGCCCGAGGCGGCCCCTTGCGACGCCAAGGTGATCATGATCGGCGCCGATCCGCTCTACGACCTGCTCTACGAGCGCGACCCGGACTTCGGGAAGCTCTTCAAGGTGGTGGCGGAGCTGGACGACACGATGCAGGCGGACGACGCCGCCTTGAGGCAGTACGTCGCCTTCGTCCGGAAGATCGCCGCGGAGGAGGAGCTGCCGCCCTTCGATGACGGCGCGGTCGCCGCGGTCATCGGGCGGGCCGTGCAGCTCTCCGGCCGCAAGGACCGGCTCTCCACGAAATTCTCCGCCGTCGCGGACCTGGTGCGCGAGGCGGGCTGGCGCGCAAGGCGCGCGGGACGGTCCGAGGTGGACGCCGAGTCGGTCGAGCTCGCGGTGGCCGGCCGCGACCGCATGGGCTCGATGCCCGAGGAGAAATTCGCCGACGCGGCCGCCGCGGGCGAGATCGTCATCGACATCTCCGGCTCCGCCATCGGCCGCGTCAACGGACTCGCCGTGCGCGACCGCGGCTTCTACGCCTTCGGCACGCCGGTGGTCATCTCGGCGCAGGTCAGCCCCGGCGAAACCGGCGTGGTCAACATCGAGGGCGAATCCGGCCTGTCGGGCGAGATCTACGACAAGGCCGTGCTGATAGTGGAAGGCTTCCTCCGCAGCCGCTACGCGCGCGACTTCCCCCTCCTCGTGACCGCGGGCGTCTGCTTCGAGCAGTCCTACGGCGGCGTCGAGGGCGACTCGGCCTCGTGCGCGGCCGTCCTGGCCCTGCTTTCCTCCATCGCCGGCGTGCCGCTGCGCCAGGACATCGCCGTGACCGGCTCGCTCAACCAGTGGGGCATGACGCAGGCGGTCGGCGGGGTGGCCGAGAAGGTGGAAGGCTGGTTCCGCGTCTGCCGGCGCTCGGGCTTCACCGGAAAGCAGGGCGTGCTGATACCCCGGACCAACGTGGTCAACCTGGTGCTCTCGCGCGAGCTCCGCGAGGCCGTCGAGGCGGGCGAATTCTCGATCTGGACCGCCGGCGACATCGACGAGGCCATCGAGGTCATGTCCGGCATGGGCGCGGGAGCCCCGGATTCCCGGGGGCAGTTTCCTCCGGACAGCTTCAACGGCCGGGTCCGGACCGCGCTCCTGGCCATGGCCAAGGCCGCCAAGGAATACCTTTGAGCGCGCCCCGGACGCCCGGGCTCAGCCGGGAGCGACGTTTCCCTTTGAAAACCGGGCGCTTCCCGCTTACTATACGTAGGGCGACGAATCAGTCTTAAAGTTGGTAATGGAAGGAACAACATGGCAGGCACCGAGCTCGTAGTGGATGTCCCCAAGATCAAGAAGGCGGCGCACAGCGCCATTCCCCTGACGATCACGACCTACACCCTGCCCCACGAGATCGAGGTGTACGTCGAGGAGGTGCTCGACGTCTTCCTCGGGGAGCTCGGGCAGCGGAAGCTCAAGGACTACCTGGTCTACTGCGTGCGCGAGCTGGCGGTGAACGCCAAGAAGGCCAACACCAAGCGCGTCTACTTCGACACCCGCGGCCTCGACATCGAGAACGCCAAGGACTACGAGGAGGGCATGCAGGCCTTCAAGTCCGACACCCTCGACAACATCAACTTCTACCTGGCCAAGCAGAAGGAGAAGGGCTACTACGTCAAGATCATGTTCCAGGCGCGGGGCTCCACCATCGCCCTCGAGGTCCGGAACAACGTGCAGATGACGAAGACCGAGTTCGTCCGCGTGCACGACAAGCTGGCCCGCTCGCGCAAGTACACGAGCCTCGAGGAGGCCCTCCAGCAGGTCATCGACCCCTCCGAGGGCGCCGGCCTCGGCCTCGTCATCCTCGTCCTCATGCTCAAGAAGATCGGCCTCGACGAGGACTGCTTCGACATCCGCGCCGAGAACGGCGAGACCCTGGCCCGCATCACGGTGCCGGTCGAGGCCACCAAGATCGAGAGCCTCTCGGTGCTGACCGACGAGATCGTCAAGCAGATCACCACCCTGCCCCAGTTCCCCGAGAACATCGTGGTGGTGCAGCGCCTCATCGCGGACCCGAAGAGCGAGATGATCGACATCGCGCGGCACATCTCCACCGACCCCGCGCTGACCGCCGACCTCCTCAAGATCGTCAACTCGGCGCAGTACATGCTGCCGAGGCGCGTGGACAACATCGTCGACGCGGTCAAGCTGGTGGGCCTGCGCGGCATCAAGAACCAGCTGCTGCAGTACGGCGCCCAGAAAATCCTCGGCGAGAACGAGGAGCACAAGAAGTCGCTCTGGGACCACTCCTACCGCTGCGCGTACTATGCCTACAACATCGCCAAGAACTTCAAGCCGGGGAACCGCGCGCTCTCCGACGACGTGTACGTGGGCGGAATGCTGCACGACATGGGCAAGATCGTCTTCTCGAGCGTGCATCCCGAGCTGCTCGACCGCCTGCGCCAGTTCTGCGTCTCGAAGAACATACCCGTGCAGACCTTCGAGGACCTCGCGGGCGGCATGAGCCACGCCGAGATCGGCGCGCGCATCGCCGAGAAGTGGAACTTCCCCGAAAGCCTCGTGGCGGCCATACGCTACCACCACGAGCCGGCCCTCATGACCACCGACCACAAGGACGTGGTGTTCTGCGTGTACCTGGCCAACATCATCTGCGACTACGAGCGCGGCGACGTGGCCTGGAACCAGATCGAGCCGCTCGTGCTGCAGGACTTCGGCATGCTGTCCGAGGCGCAGTTCCGCAAGGCCGCCGAGCAGTTCCAGCAGGGCTTCGTGCGCGAGGCCTCGATGCTGCGCGAGCCGGCGCGGTAGGAATAGGCCCGGGCCCGGACACCGCCATGAACGAGGTCGACCGCTACGCCGCCGCCGTGGACGAAGCCTGGCGCGCGGGCTTTTCCGCCCTGCTCGCCTGCGTCCGGGAAAACATCCCCGAAGGCTACGAGGAGCGCGTCCTCTGGGGCATGCCCACCTGGGCGGTGCCGCTTTCGCGCTATCCCGCGGGCTACTTGGGCGACCCGAAAATTCCGCTGCCCTACCTTTCGATAGCGGCGCAGAAGCGCCACCTCGCCTTCTACCACCTCGGGCTCTACGCCCGGGAGGAAGCGCGCGAGGCCTTCGTGCGCGACTGGGCCGCCAAGGGCTTCAGGCGCAAGCCCGACCTGGGCAAGAGCTGCGCCCGCTTCATGAACCCCGACGAGCTGCCCCTCGACGTCGTGGCCCGGAGCTGCGCCCTGTTCAGCGTGGACGAGTGGGTGGCGGAGTACGTGCGGTCGAGGAAGGGTCCGGCCTCGTAGCCAGCGCCCCCGCGAGCAGCCCCCCGAGCGCGATCCAGGCCCACACCCAGACCGGCAGTCCCGCGAAGCGCGTCGCGGGCCAGGGCAGCAAGCGGACGGCGAGCGCGGCCGCGACCACGAGGGCGACATGAGCGAGGGCCCGCGGCGGCAGGTGCTCGAAGAGCCGGACCGGCGCGGGGGCTTTAACGAGGGTCGCTCCGGACCTGGCGACGCTGTCGCCGGACGCTCCGCTGCCAGCCGCCCTGAGCCGGGCTCCGTCGGCGGCGTTCGCCACAAGCGGCCGGAAGCGCCGCGCGAGCGGGAGCGTAGCGGCAGTCGCCGCGACCGCGAGGCCTTGCGCGATCAGGTTGAAGGCCGCCTGGGGCAGGGGCGGGACGAAGAGCCCGAAGGCCTCGAGCGCCACGAGGGCCGCGCCGGACGCGAGCGCCGCCCAGGCTGGCGCGGCGCCCCACCGGGGCGCGTAGAGCGCGAGCAGCACGACCGGAGCGGCGGCCGCGTAGCCGGGGAAGGCGGCTCGGTTCAGGAAGTCCAGGATCGAGGCGGGCGGGTCGAGCGAGACGAGCCAGGCCGCCAGCGCCGCCAGCGCGGCGACGGCCCGGTACGCGGCGGTCCCGGCCTTCCGCCGCGGCATGAAGTCCTCGACGACGATGGAGGCCACGGCGAGCAGCTGGCTGTCGAGCGTGGAGAGCAGGGCCGCGAGCGCGCCGACCACGAAGAGCGCGCCCGCGAACTCGCCGCCGCCGGAACGGGCGAGCGTGTGGAACACGTTCTCGGCTCCCTTGGCGTCGAGGCCCGGAAGGAGGGCGGCGCCGACCACGCCGGCGGCCACCGGGAACAGGAACACGAACGAAGTCGCGAGCGGGTAGAGGGCGGCGGAGACGCGGAGCGCCTTCTCGTCCTTCGCGACGCCGAAGCGATGGAAAAGCTGGGGGAACATCGGGTCGGCGAGCAGCCAGAGGAGCCAGGTGCCCGCGAGCGCGCCGAGGCCGAGCCCCGCGCCGCCGCCACGGCTCGAGAGCAGGGCCGGCTTTTCCGCGTCGAGGACGCGCGATACCGCCTCGAGGCCGCCGCCCGAGCGAGCCACCACTGCGAACGCCGCCGCCACGACCGCGGCCAGCACGCCGAACTGGAGGACGTCGGTACGCACCACCGCGCGCATGCCGCCCGCGAGCACGTAGGCCGTCGCGACGCCGAGTACGAGCGCGGAGCCGAGCGCGTAGGGCAGGCCCAGCGCCGACTCGAGGAGCCGTCCCGCCGCGATGCCCTGCGCCGCCAGGTAGGGTACGGTGAGGACCAGGAGGAAAAGGGACAGGGCCTTCCCGAGCGCGGGCGAGCCGAGCCGGCCGGCGACGAGCGCGCCCTGGGTGGCCCAGCCGCGCTTACGGGCGAAGCGCCGGACCGGCAGGCCCACGGCGAGGAACGACAGGGCCATGAGCCCCGTGCCGAAGCCCATGGCCGGATACCAGGCCCAGCCGAGCCTGAAGCCCGCCCCGGAGAGCCCGAACACCGTGTAGGCGGAGAAGTTCGTGGCGGCGAGGGTCGCGAAAAGCGCGAGGCCGCCGAAGCCGCGGCCGCCGGAGGCGAAGCGTTCGCCGGGCGCCGCGGAACCGGTGTCGGCGCCGCCCCGGAGGAGGCCCGCGACGAAGTTCAACGCGAGAAAGACCGTGATGACGATGAGGGCGTACGACACGCGGAGCTGCCTTTTCCGCGGTCTGGGTGGCGACCGAGTTGCCCTTTCCCCCGAATCATCTTCCGATACCGCGAGCTCTGTCCCCGCATCCCTCCGGTCCCCTCATCCCTCCCCTTTCTTTTGTTTTCTCCCTCTTTCCTCCGTGTCTCCGTGTCTCTGTGGTTCTCTTCATCTCGTGTCACGTGGGCCATATTGCGGAAGCGGGCCCG
>JAKLEE010000083.1 GCA_022703215.1 Spirochaetota bacterium
CTTCGTGGACAAGGAAGGTACATTCGATGAAACGCGCACTGCCCGCCGCCATGGCGGCCGTCCTCGCCGCCCTGCTCCTCGCCGCCTGCGCCCCCGCGGACGCTCCCTACGACTCGCTCGAGGTCGGCGTCTTCGTGCCCGGCGTCGCCTCCGGCAGTCCCATCTACGAGATGCTCGTGGAAGGCGTGCGCCGCGCCGTCGAAGCCACCCCGGGAGCTGCGATGACCGTGGTCGAGGCCGGCTACAACCAGGCCGAGTGGCTCGACAAGCTCGCAGCACTGGCCGGCTCAGGCAAGTTCGGCCTCATCGTCACCTCGAACCCGGCCCTCCCGGAACTGTGCGCGGTGGTCGCGGAGCAGTATCCGCGCGCCCGCTTCCTCGTGGCCGACGCCTGGCTCGAAGGCAACGAGGCCATCCACACGGTGCTCTACAACCAGCTCGAGCAGGGCTACCTCGCGGGCTACCTCGCCGGCCTCGTCACGACCGGGGGCGCTTCCGGCGCAAACCCCGAGAAGAAGGCGGGCCTCGTCATCGCCCATACCTACCCGACCCTGGACAAGCTCATCGAGCCCGGCTTCCGCGCGGGGCTCGCCGCCGTGGATCCGGCCATCGAGCTCGAGACCCGCGTCGTCGGCAACTGGTTCGACGCTGCCAAGGCAGGCGAGCTCGCCAAGGGCCTGTTCGAATCGGGCGTCGACATCATCCTGCCGATCGCCGGCGGCGCCAACCAGGGCGTGCTCTCGGCCGCCTCCGAATCCGGCCGGCGCGTGGTCCTGCTCGAGAGTGGCACGGGCGTCGCCTACGATCCCGCCGTCGTGGTCGGATCGGCCTGGATAGCCCAGGACCGCCTGGTGGAGGAAAAGGTGAGGGCCCTGCTCGGCGGGGCGAAGGACCTGTACGGCACGGCCGAGGTCAAGGGCTTCGCCGAAGGCTACATCGGCTTCGCGGACGACGCGCCCTGGTTCCTGGCCCTGCCCGCCGCGACGCGCGAACGTTTCACGGCCGCGGAAAAAGCGCTTGCAGGCGGCGAGCCGGCCTTCCCCGTCGCCGGTTTCTGACTGTAGATTTGAAAACAGCGGGGAAGGGCCAAACCACTCCCCGCGTACCTTCCTGTCGGGGCAGCATGGCACTCCTTTCCGCGATCGGCGTATCGAAATATTACCCCTCCACATCCACCAGGGCCAACGACGGCATCGACTTCCGCGTCGACCCTGGCGAGCTCGTCGCGCTCGTCGGCGAGAACGGCGCGGGCAAGTCGACCTTCGCCCGCATCGTCGCGGGACTCGAGGAAGCCGACTCAGGCGAGCTGCGCATCAAGGGAACCCTCCTGCGCCGCGGCCGCCCGGGCGAGGCCGAACGGCTCGGGGTGGGCTTCGTGCCGCAGGTCTCCTCGCTGGCGCCGGGGCTGACGGTCGCCGAAAACCTGGTGCTGGGGCGAGAACCCCTCCGTTTCGGCTTCCTGCTCGACCGCCGCCGCGCCGAGTACGAAGCTGCCATGCTCGCAGAGCGCTACGGCTTTCCGCTCGATCCGGGTGCCCCGGTATCCTCGCTCGCTCCCGCGGAACGGCGCTCGGCCGACATACTCCGGGCCCTTGCCCGCGGGGCGGACCTCCTCCTGCTCGACGAACCGACTTCCATACTGACCGAGGCCGAGGCCGGCTGTTCGACCTGCTCGCCCGCCTCAGGGCGGCGGGCAAGGGCGTGGTCCTCATCAGCCATCGCATCCGCGAGGTGCTCGAGGTATCCGACCGCATCGTCGTGCTGCGCAAGGGCCGAGTCGAAGCCTCGCTCAGGCCCGACGAAACCGACGAGCGTTCGCTGGCGTCCCTGGCCGCGAACGCGATGCCCCGCGAACGCGCGCGCAAGCCGACGGCGGCACCGGGGCCCGCGCGGCTCGAATTCCGGGACGCCTCGCTCGGCCGGGCCGGAAGCGCGACGGTGCGCGAGGTCTCGTTCGAAGTACGCTCGGGCGAGGTGTTCGGCATCGCCGCGCTTGCGGGAAACGGGCTGGACGCGCTCGAGGACCTGGCGGCGGCCGAGCGCGAACCGGACTCGGGCGAAGTGCTCGTCCTCGGCACGCGCGTCAGGCCGCGCGAACGCGCCTCGCTCCGCCGGGAACGCCTGGCCTACCTCCCGACGGACCGCGAGGGCAGGGCGCTGTCCCCTCGTTCCAGCCTCGTGGACAACGCGCTGGCACGGACCCTCGCGGGAGGCGGACGGAAAGCCCTCCGGGGCCCGCGCGCTATGAAGGAGGCGGCGCTCCGCCAGAACGCCTGGTTCGGCCTCCACGCGGAACCGTCGAACCCCGTGTCCACGCTCTCGGGCGGGAACCGCCAGCGCCTCGTCGCCGCCCGGGAGCTCTCGGGAAGCCCCGAGCTGGTCATCGCGGCGAACCCGAGCCAGGGGCTCGACGCGAGCGCGCAGGCCGACCTGTGGGCCCGGCTCTCCGAGCTCGCGCGCGCGGGCAGCGCGGTCCTGCTGCTCACTTCGAGCGCCGAGGAACTGCTGGCCGTCTCGACGAGGGCCGCCGTACTCTATCGCGGGCGGCTGAAGCTCCTCGCCGAGGATCCCGCCGCGACGAGCGTCCACGCGGTCGCGGCCGCCATGTCGGGGGCAGCGTCTTGAAGATCCCGTCCTTCCGCACCCCGGTTTCCGCGGGCATCCTCCTGCGCGTCGCGGCGCCGCCCCTCGCGGCGATAATCGCGGGTCCCCTCGTCGTGGCGCTCTTCTCCGGCGCTCCCGGCACCGCCATCGCCGCCTTCGCCTTCGGGCCGGTCTCGAGCGCGGGCGCGGCCTCGGCCTTCGTCGAACAGTCCGCCCTGCTCGCGCTCTGCGCGCTCGGCGCGGCCCTGGCCTTCCGATCGGGCAGCTTCAACCTCGGGGGTGAAGGCCAGCTCTACTCGGGCGGGCTCGTCGCGGTGCTCGCCGCCCTCGCGCTGCCCTCGGCCTCCCCGGCGGCCGCGCTCGTCGCGGCGCTCGGATTCGGAGCCCTCGGCGGCGCAGCGCTCGCATTGCCGAGCGCGCTCGGAAAGCGTTTCGCCGGGGCGGACGTCCTCCTTTCGAGCTTCCTCGTCTCGCAGGCCGCCGTCCTCGCGATCGACTGGCTCATCGCCTCGCCCCTGCGCGACGCGGAGAGCAACCTCATCGCGACGCGTATAGTATCGCGCGCCCTCCTGCCTGACCGCGCGATCTTTCCGTCGGGCTATGCCCCCTACGCCGCCCTGCTCCTCGCCGCGGCTCTGGCCATCTTCTTCGCGCGCACCGGCGAGGGCCGGGCGGTCGACCTTTACGGCGGAAACCCTACCTTCGCCAAGAGCGTTGGTCTTCCCGTCGGGAAGCTCGCCCTCTGGCCGCTCGTCGGCGCGGGCGCCCTGCACGGGCTCGCTGGCGCCTTCATCGCGCTCGGCCCCGCCGGAAGGGCGGTCCGCGGCATGTCGGGCGGCATGGGCTGGACCGCGATCGCGGTGAGCCTCCTCGCGGGGAACCGACCGCTCGCCGTCCTGCCTGCCGCCCTGCTGCTCGGCTGGCTCGATTCCGGGGCGCGGCAGGCCGCCGTGCTCGCCGGCGTACCCTTCGACGCCGCCCTGCTCGTCAAGGCCTTCGTGCTGCTCCTCGCCACCGCCCGCATCCTTCCGCGGCCAACGCGGGTCCGGAGGCAGGCATGAGCTGGTTGCTCTCCCTGCCCGGCGACGCCGTCGCGCAAGGCGGTTCCATCCTCCTGGCCGCGCTCGGGGGACTCGCGAGCGACGCCGCGGGCGTGCTCAACACCGCGCTCGAAGGCTTCATGTCGCTCGGCGCCTTCGTCTACGCCCTGGTCGCCCCGGGCGCGGGCGCCTTCGCGGGCAATCTGGCCGCAGCCGGCGCCGCCTGCCTGCTCGCGGCTTCCATCGTGTACACTGTGTTCAGGCTGCGGGCGGACATCTTCGTCGCGGGACTCGCCGCCAACCTGCTCGTGCAGGGCGGGGTGGCCCTGCTCTCGTGGCGGGCCTTCGGCACCAAGGGAGTGGTCGCCTTCCCGGAGCTGCTTTCGCCCCGCCTCGACCCGGGGCCGCTCGCGGAGCTGCCCGTCATCGGAGCCCTCCTCGCCCAGCGTCCCTCGAACCTGCTCCTCTTCGCCCTGGCCGCCCTGCTCTGGCTGCTCCTCGAGGCCACGCCCCTGGGTTTACGGCTGCGCGCGGCAGGTCAGCGGGAGGAGGCCCTCGCGCTCGCGGGCGTGAATCCCGCCCGAACGCGTTTCCTGGCCTTCGCGATTTCCGGCATCGCGGCCGCCGTCGCGGGCGCCGCCTTGAGCGCCCAGACGGGCGCCTGGGTGCCCGGCGCCACTTCGGGCCGGGGCTGGATCGCCCTCGTCGCGGTGTACCTCGGACGGCGCAAGCCCGGCGGGACGGTGGCGGCCTCGCTGGGCTTCGCGGCGCTCTTCGCCGCCTCGAACGGCCTCCAATCCTTCGACGCTCCTCCCGAGCTCGTGCTCGCGCTGCCCTACCTCGCGACCGCCCTGCTCGTCCTGGCCGGCAAGGCCCGCTTGCCGCGCCTCCGGCCCCGCGACGAAGGCCCGGGCCGCGACGGCTAGGGCGCTGCGCCGGGAAGCGATGGTCACGGCGCGGCAGCCGGGTCCTGGCGGCCCGGACTTGAAGCCCGTGCCGCGGCGACAAGGCGGCGGCGCTTCCTTCCCGTATTGACCGGGGAAGCGGTGAAGGGTATAATCCTAGTATTCAGGTAGGAATACTGGAGATTGCCCTTGTTCCAGGTCTCGACGCGGATACAGTACGGCCTCAGGGCGCTCGCCTACCTCGCCGGCAAGGACGGTCCGGCCAGCGCGACGGAGATCGCCGGAGCCGAGGGAATCCCGGGCAAGTATCTCGAAGGCATACTCGGCCAGCTGACCGCCTCCGGACTCCTCCGCTCCGAACGGGGCAAGAACGGCGGCTACCGGCTTTCGCTGCCCGCGGCCGAGGTCACCGTCCTCAGCATCGTCGAAGCGCTCGAGGGCGAGATCCGCCCGACAGAGTGCGCCGCCGGTCCCGGCGCCTGCGACCACGACCTCGCGTGCCTGCCCCGCCGGTTCTGGCTCGGGCTCAAGACCGCGGTGGACGAATACCTCCGTTCCCGCACCCTGCTCGACGTCATCGATCCCGCTTCCTGAAAGGAGCCGAACATGGAACGCCGCATCGTCTACATGGATTACAACGCCACGACTCCCCTGCACCCGCTCGTCCGGGACGCGATGGCGGCGGACCTGGGCGTCTTCGCCAACGCCTCGAGCATGCACGAGGCCGGGCGCGCCGCGAAGGCGAGGGTCGACGCGGCCCGCGCCGAGGTCGCGAAGCTCGCCGGGGTGCCGAACCCGGACGAGCTCGTATTCACCTCCGGCGGCTCGGAATCGAACAACACCGTCTTCGCGACCATGTTCCACCTCGGCCGAAAGGGCGGCCGGCGCAAGATCGTCACCACCGCCATCGAGCATCCCTGCGTCATCAACGCCGCCTCGTGGCTCCGCGACGAGGGCTTTCCCGTGGTCTTCCTCCCCGTGGACGCCTCCGGGCGCGTGGACATGGAAGCCGCGGAGCGCGAGATCGACGGCGACACCCTGCTCGTCTCGGTCATGTCCGCCAACAACGAGATCGGCACCGTCGAGGATATCCCGGCCCTCTGCCGCATGGCCAAGGCGAAGGGCGCGCTCTTCCACACCGACGCCACCCAGTCCGCCGGCAAGGTCCCCGTCGAGGCGGCCGCCTGGGGCGTCGACTACCTGACCCTCTCCGCACACAAGATCTACGGCCCCAAGGGAGTCGGCGCACTCTATGTCCGCAAGGGCGCTCCCATCGAGCCCTTGATCCGAGGCGGCCACCAGGAGCACGGCCACCGGGCCGGCACCTACAACAACATCGGAATCCTCGGCTTCGGCCTCGCGGCCCGCCTCGCGCTCGAGGACCTCGAAGGAAGGGCGGCCCGCATCCGCGTGATGCGGAACCGGCTGCGCGACGGCATCGTGGAACGCGTGCCGGACGTCCGCGTGAACGGACACGCCACCGAGGTGCTACCGAACACGCTCAACGTATCCTTCCCCGGCGCGGAGGGCGAGGCCATCCTCCTCTACCTCGACCTCGAGGGCGTCCAGGTCTCCACGGGCTCGGCCTGCGCCTCCGGAAGCCTCGAGCCGAGCCACGTGCTGCTGGCCACGGGCGTGGGACCCGAGCTCGCGCACGGCTCGATCCGCTTCAGCCTCGGATCGCTCACGACCAACGAGGATATCGACTATGTCCTCGAGGTCCTTCCCCCCATCATCAAGCGGCTTCGCCGCATGTCCACGGTCAGCGTGGCCTAGCAGGACAAGGAGCATCCCATGGACGCCATGCAGTGGCTGTATTCGGACATCGTACTCGATCACTTCAAGAACCCGCGCAACGTCTTCGACCCGGACGAGCAGTTCGCCTACGACGCGGAGGGCACCGTCGGCAACGTCAAATGCGGCGACCAGATGATGTTCATGCTCCGGATAGGCGATGACGACGTCATCCGCGACGTGCGCTGGCGCACCTACGGCTGCGCGAGCGCCATCGCCAGCACCTCGATGCTGTCCGAGGTGACGAAGGGCCTGCACATCCGCGAAGCGTACAACCTGAAGCCAGAGGACATAGCAACGCGCCTCGGCGGTCTGCCCGACAACAAGATCCACTGCTCGGTGCTCGGCGACAAGGCGCTCCGCGCCGCGATCGACGCGTGGCTCGAAAAGACGGGCCGCGCCGGGCTCTACCGGAACGAAGGCGCCACCGTCATCTGCACCTGCCTCAACATCACCGACCGCGACATCGAGACCGCCGTGCGCGAGGGCGCGAGGAACTGGGAGCAGCTGCAGGAGCGCACCAAGATCGGCACCGTCTGCGGCGGCTGCAAGGTGAAGGGCGAAGCGCTGCTCCACGAGTACGTCCACATTTTCGGCGAGGAGTAAGGGAAGGGCGGGCAGCCGGACCGCGGCGGGCGCGGGGCTTCGGCGCGCGAGCCCTTGCGGTCCGCTCGGTCCGCGATTATCCTGACGCATACAGAGGGGCTCGATTCCCGCCCCGCGCCGGGAGATTCCAAAGCATGCACAAAGCGTCCGCCGTCCTCGCCCTCGCCCTCGCCGCAATCGCGCTCGCCTCCTGCTCCGCTCCGGACTCTACGCTCATCCCTTCCTGGCGCATCGCCTACGGCGACTCGCCGGACCGTGCCGGTCCTTCCTTCGACGATTCCGGTTGGCAGACTTTCGAAGCCCCGGCCGTCGTTCCGGTGCCCGAGGCCGATTCCTGGTTCTGGGCGCGCTCGACCGTCAGCTTCGACGGAGCGGGTCCCTTCTGGCTGCTCTCGGGCAAGACCGGCGTGGCCTGCCAGGTCTTCGTGGACGGCGTGCTCGTCGGCGAGCGCGGCTCGCTGCCCCCGAAGCCCCTGATCCGGCCCGGCGTCACCGACGCGTGGCTGGTGCCCTCGATCCTTGTCGAGGACGGGAACGCCGTGGTGGCCATCAGGGCCTATGCCCGGGGCACCAGCGCCGGCTTCCCCGGATTCAGGGTGGGAGACCGGGAGGCCGCGGATTTCGAGCTCCACACCGCGCAGCTGCTCAACCTCCAGGTCTACGTCGTGCTCGCGGTCCTCTGCCTCTTCCTCGGCGTCTACTTCGTCTGGCAGTTCAAGTCGCGTCCCCAGGACCGCTTCAACCTCTGGTACGCCATCTCGCTCATGCTGATTTCGCTCTACTTCTACGAGCTCGGCACGGAGCGCTTCATCCCGGTCAGCCTCGTCTTCAAGGCCTTCGCGAAGCTTTCGCTGACGGCCTCCGTCGGCTTCCTGATCCTCTTCTTCGCCGAGTTCTTCCGCATCCATTCCGGCCGCGTCCTCAAGTTCCTGGTCGGGGCGGACATCGCGGTCTTCCTCGGCCTCTTCCTCGCGAACTCGGGCGACGAGACCAACCTGATGGACATGTTCTCCCTCAGCCTCCTCCCCGTGTTCGCGGCGATCTTCTTCGGCGTGTACGTGGTGGCCCGGGCCGCCATCCTCAGGAAGCGCGACGCGGTCCCCATCCTGGTCGGCCTCGCCGTCGGCATCGGTTTCGGCATCCACGACATCGTCTATCAGGTGGGCGGCACGGAGCCGATGGCCTGGCTGCAGGGCTTCACCTTCTTTTCACTCGACATGTCCGTGTTCGTGGCGATGAGCTCGCGGGCGGCCCGGGCGAGCAACGAGGTGGAGGCCTTCGCCCGCGAGACCGCCGAACGTCGAGACCGGTTGGGAGCCGTGGTCGATGCGGCCGGCCGCGTGGCGGGCGAGGTGAGCTCCATGGCCAGGGAGCTCGAGACGCGCGCGGGCGAGCTGGCCCGGACCGCCGAGGCGTCCCACGCCGAAGCCTCGGCCATCGAGCTCGAAGCCGACCGGCAGCGCGAGGCGGTGGCGGGGGCGGCCGGGTCCGTCGTGGAGATGGCCCTGTCGAGCGAGCGGGTGGACGCGGAGCTCGTCCGCGAGGCGGAGCGGCTCGCCGGAGCGCTCGACGCGGTCGGTCTCATCATATCGGGCACCGCCATGGTCTCGGGCGAACTCTCGACGGCCGCCAAGCTCTCCGAGTGCCTCGCGCGCCGGGTCGACGAAGGGGTCAGGGACGTCGCATCGCTCGGCGCCTCGATCGCGAAGGTGCGCGCGGCCTCGAAGGAGATCGGCGACGTCGTCGAGTCGGTGAACGACTTCGCCGAGCGGACCAACCTTCTGGCCATGAACGCCTCCATCGAGGCGGCCCACGCGGGCGCCGCCGGCCGCGGCTTCTCGGTAATCGCGAACGAAATCAAGAAGCTCGCCCAGGCCAGCGCGGACCGCGCGGCCCGCATCGGCGAGATGGCCTCCTCGATCGACGTGCTGGTCTCCGACGGCGCCGAAGCCGCCGTCAAGGTCGAGGAAGGGCTCGGGCGGATCGCCGCCGATTCGGACGACGCAGTCGGACGGATCAAGGGCGTCGCCGCGGCGGCCCTCAAACAGCGCGAGCTGGCGGACGGCGCGTCCGAGGTCCTCGGAACCTTCTCCGGTTCTTCGCGGGGCATGCGCGAACAGACCGCGGCGCAGGCGGGATACTCCAGGCTCGTGCGCGACTCGATGGGCGCGCTGGAGCAAGGCGCGGGAAAGGTCAAGTCGGCGGGAAGCCGCATCGTCTCCGGTGTCGGCACGCTCGCATCCCAGGCCATCGGCCTCAGGGACCTGGCGACGCGGAGCAGCGCCATAGCCACGGAGCTGGAAGGCATCGTCGCGAGCCGGGCCGACGTCGACGGATCCTTCGAGAGCCTCGAAAGCGAATGAGGTCGGTCCCCGGGCGGGACGGCCCGCCCGAGCCCTCGGCGGCGGAGATCGCGGCGTTCCGCGAGGCGGTGTACGCGGAGCATCGCGAGCGGGGCCGCATGCTCCCGTGGCGAGAGACGCGCGATCCCTGGTCCATCCTCGTGTCGGAGCTGATGCTCCAGCAGACCCAGGTGGCGCGGGTCGTCCCGAAATACGAAGCGTGGATGCGCCGCTGGCCGGACGCGGCCTCGCTGGCGGCGGCGTCCGTCGCGGAGACGCTTTCCGCGTGGAGCGGGCTCGGTTACAACCGGCGCGCGCTCGCGCTCAAGGCCGCGGCCTCCGTCATCGCGCTCGAGCACGGAGGGAAGGTTCCCGAGGACGCTGGCGCCTTGCGCGACTTGCCCGGCATCGGCGCCTATACCGCCGGAGCGATCCGCGCCTTCGCCTTCGGCTGCCCCGACGTCTTCCTCGAGACGAACATCCGCGCGGCGCTGCTCCACTGGTTCTTCCCCGGCCGGGACGGGGTGCGCGACCGCGAGCTGCTCCCGGTGGCGGCCCTCGTCCTCGACGCCTCCGATGCGCGGACCTGGTATTACGCGCTCATGGACTATGGCGCCGCGCTCAAGAAGCTCGCGCCCAATCCTTCCCGCCGCTCGGCCCACCATGCCGTCCAGTCCCGCTTCGAGGGTTCGCTCAGGCAGGCCCGCGGGGCGATCGTGCGGGTGCTCGCGTCAAGCGGCGCGCTCGACGCGACGCTGCTTCCCGACCTC
>JAKLEE010000084.1 GCA_022703215.1 Spirochaetota bacterium
TCTCGCTGGTCATCTTGTAGAAGATCTCGCCGCCCTCGTCGGACAGCTGGAAGTTGACCACCGGCCGGCCGTCGATCGGGTCGCTGGCGGTCGTGGCGGACTGGATGTGGTTGCCGTCGAGGCCCGCCTCGGCGCGGACGACCACGTAGGTGCCGGTCCACTGGTCGAGGCCGTACTCGTCCGGCTGGTAGAACTTGCGCACCACGAAGCCGGCCGGGACGATGGCGGGATCCTTGACCGAAAGGTCGGCGTTGACGCCGTTCGGCACGGAGCGCAGGTAGTCGCGGAGCGCGGTGGTCGCGTCGTCGTCCACCATGTGGAAGGCCAGGCGGCCGCGTCCCATGATGATGCTGTTGATGCGCTCGGGGTCGGCGGTGCCGGGAATCTCGACGTAGATGCGGTCCTCGCCCTGCTGGCGGATGACCGGTTCGGTCAGGCCGAACTTGTCGATGCGGCCGGACAGGACTTCCATGGCGTTGCTCATGGCATCCGCGCGCTCGACGGTCCCGAGGGACTCGCCGCGTTTCGCCTCGAGCGCCTCGAAATCGGCCTTGATGACGACCGAGAGGCCGCCCGAGAGGTCGAGGCCGAGCTGCACCGTATGCGCGCCCAGGTTCTTCACCCGGAGGATGCGCTCGCGGTGATGGGTCTCCATGGCGTTTCGCGCTTCGGAGGGGGTGAGGAAGCCGGCCAGGATGGCCTTGGCGTCCCACGCCGCGGGGGCGGCCTTCTTCATGGCCTTGTAGTTCTTCTTCGCGATGTCGACCAGCCAGCCGTACTCGTCGAGGTCGAGGCCGGTTCCGGCCTTGGCCGCGGCCTGCACGACGGCGAGATCCTCGTCGGCGAGCATGAGCGCGTATTCGCGGATCTGCTCGCGCGAGCTGGTGGCCAGCACCTTCTGGTCTTCCGGCGTGAAGAAGTACCAGCGGATGGAGGGAAGCAGGAATCCGAACGCGATCGCCACCACGGCGACCACGAGAAGGAAGCGCTTCATTTTGTTCATGGCGCGTACTCCGATGGAGGTGGGTATGTGAGGAGGCGGGTCGCGCCGGGAACAGCATTCCCGGGGACCCGCCCTGGGGGATTACTTCTTCTCTTCCTTGGTCTCGGGCGCCGGAACCTCGACGGCGCTCCCCTGGGGAACGACGGAGGCCAGTGCGGACTTGGAGAACTCGAGCTTGGTATCGTCATCGACCTTGACGACGACCGTGCCTTCCTTCACCGCGTGCACGATGCCGTGGATGCCGCCGATCGAGACGACTTTGTCGCCCTTCTTGACGGCGGCGAGCATTTTCTGCGTTTCCTTCTGCTTCTTGTTCTGGGGGCGGATGATCAGGAAGTAGAAGATCACGAAGATCAGGCCGAAGGTGATGATCATCTGGACGAGGTCCCCCGAGGGGGCGGCGGCCTGGAGAACGTTCAGGCCGGGAATAAGCGTGAACATGGCGGGTTCCTTACGGGCGAAAGATTGCCGTTAAAGTACCACGCCGATCATGGAGCCGTCAATCGCGATGGCTTCGACCGGCATCGAACCACAGAGGCACGGAGACGCGGAGGAAAGAGGGAGGGGAAAACGGAGGAAAGGAAATTCGCGTTCCTTCCTCTTCCTCCCTCTTCACTCCCTAACTCCGTGTCTCCGTGGTTTGTCTTTGGACGGCTATTTCGTGATCAGGGTGCCGGCTTTTCCATCCACTGCCGCGAGGGCGTGGTCGAGGTCGGTGATGACCACCTGCTTGCCGCCGCGCTTGACGAAGTCGCAGGCCGCCTCGATCTTCGGGCCCATGGAGCCCTTCGGGAACTGGCCGTCGGCGTGGTGCTTCTCGGCCTCGGCCACGGTGATGCGGTCGAAGTACTGCATGTCGGGCTTCTTGTAGTTGATGGCCACGCGGTCGACGCCGGTCAGGATCAGGAGCTCGTCGGCCTTGAGCAGGTTGGCGAGCAGGGCGCTGGCGCGGTCCTTGTCGATGACCGCGTCGACGCCGACCACGGTGCCGTCCGCCTTGCGCTCGACGGGCACGCCGCCGCCGCCCACCGCGATTACCACCTTCCCGTTCTCGACGAGCTCGTGGATGACGTCCTTTTCGACCACGTCCTTCGGGAGCGGCGAGGCGACCACGCGGCGGTAGCCCCGGCCCGGGTCTTCCTTCATCACCCAACCCTTGGCGCGGCAGGCGTCGAGCTGGGCTTCCTTGAAGAAGGGGCCGACGTACTTGGTCGGGTTCTTCATGGACGGATCCTCGGGATCGACCACCACCTGGGTGACCACCGTGACGACGTCCTTCTTGATCCCCTTGAGGGCGAGGGCGTTCTGGAGCGACTGCTGGAGCATGTAGCCGATGGAGCCCTGGGTGTCGGCGACGATGACGTTGAGCGGGCTCGGGGGAACTTGGGAGGAACCGGCCTCGTTGCGGATCAGCTGGACGCCGGCCTGCGGGCCGTTGCCGTGGGTCAGCACCACGCGGTGCCCTTCGGCGATCATGCCGACGATGGCGGCCATGGACTTGCGGGTGTTCTCGAACTGCTGCTCGCTGGTGCCTTCCGCGCCCTCCTCGATGAGGGCGTTGCCGCCGAGCGCGACGACGATGGTCTTCCTGCTCATGTCAACCTTCCTTGTGGACCCGGGCGCGGCTCGTAATCCGCGGCCGGGGAGCATCGATTATATGAAGGTTTTCGCAAACGCGGCAAGCCGGTCGCGCTTGCGCCCGCCGGAGGCGCGGGGCTATCATCATCGACATGATCGTAGTACGCGCCCGGGTCCTGGGCTTTTGCGCCGGCGTGCGCCGCGCCGTCGACATGGCGCGCTCGGCGGCGCTCGCCGAGCCCGACCGCCCCGTCTTCACCCTCGGTCCGCTCGTGCACAACGCGCGCGCGGTCGCCTCGCTCGCGGAGCACGGCGTCCGGGTGCTGAACGAGGACGCCCTCGACGCGCGGCTCGCGGGTTCCTTGCTCGTCATCCGCTCGCACGGCGCGCGGGCAGAAACCGCCGAAAGGGCGAAGGAGCTCGGCGCCACGGTGCTCGACGCCACCTGTCCCCGCGTCGTGGCCAGCCAGCGGCGGGCCGCAGATTTCGCGGCGCGCGGCTGGTCCGTGGTGCTCGTCGGAGACAAGGGCCACGGCGAGATGGTCGCGGTGGCCTCGAGGGCGCCGGGCGCCGCCGTGGTCTCCACAGCCGCCGAAGCCGAGGCCCTCGAGCTCGAGGGCCCGGTCGGGGTGATCGCCCAGACCACCATCAAGAAAGAAGAATACGAGGCCATCCTCGAGGTGCTGTCCCGCCGCCACGCGGTGGTCGAAGCCGCCGACTCCATCTGCCCCGCCACCCTGGAACGCCAGGGAGCGCTCGGCGAACTGCTCCGGCGCGTCGAAGCCGTGGTGGTGGTCGGCGGGAAGGACAGCGCCAACACGGGCCGGCTCTACCGGAGCGCCGTGGAGGCCGGCCTGCCCGCCTGGCACGTCGAGGGGGCGGCGGAGCTGCCTCCGGAGGCCTTCCGCTTCGAGCGCGTCGGCCTGACCGCCGGCGCGAGCACCCCTGACGAGGTGGTGGACGAAGTGGCCGAAGCCCTCGCGCGCGGACGGGCGTGAAAGCGGGGAAACGCCGCCCGCGCTACGTCTGGCGCGTGCTCGCGGCCTTTCTCGCGGCCGCGCTCGCCCCGGTCGGCCTCGTGGCGGCCCTCGTCGCCTCCGTGGCCAGCTCCGCGCTCGACCGCGCCCTCGAATCGCGAGGCGCCGAGGCGGCCGCGGCCTTCGCCGGCCGCGGCGACTCCTTGCTCGCGGGCCTCGAGGAGGCGTTGGAGACGGCCTCCCGCGACCCGTCCCTGCTTTCGTGGTTCGAAGGCGAGCCTGATCCCGCTACGGTGGCGGAAGCGACGCGTCGGCTGAACGAAATCGCCGCGGCCTCGGACGCGCGCTGGTCGCTCGCCCTGCTCGACATCGCCCAGGCGCGCGCGCTCGGGACCCACGCCCTCCCCTCCGACTGGGACATGGCCGCCTATGATTCCTGGGGCATCTTCCGCCGCGCCCGCGCGAATCCCGGCTCGGCGGCATCGAACTCGCGGCGTCGGGTCGCGCAGGACGGCTCCATCAGCGTCATGGCCTGGGCGCGGGCCGTCTCCGTCGAGGGCCGGACCGTCGGTTTCGCCGCGTCCGAACTCATGCGCGCGGGCTTCGAGGCCGCGGTTCGCGGGGCGGGTTCGGACCTGGCCGGCGCGCGCGTGGTCGACCCCGAGGGCTTCATCGCGTTCGAGCTCCGCGATCCCGCGCTCGAAGGCACCCGCCCGGAAGCACCGGCGCTTGCCCCCCGGGGCGAGCGAGCGTTCGCGCTCGAGCGACGGGGCTTCACCTGGTCGGTTTCGCTCTCCGCCACCCCGGTCGACGAGGCGGGCGGTGCCATCACGGTCATCGGCATCGCGGGCGGAGGCGCGGGCGCCCTCCTCGCGGCGCTCCTCGCCTTCGCCGCCTCGCGGGGCGTCACGCGGCCGGTCTTGCGCCTCTCGGCCGCAATGAGCCGCATCGAGGCGGGCGACCTCTCGGTCCGGGTCGAGCCGGACGGCGACGACGAGCTCGGCGCGCTCGGGCGCTCGTTCAACGCCATGGCCGCCGAGCTCGAGGAGCTCGTGCGCGCCGCGATCGAGCGGCAGGAGCTGCTCAGGAAAGCCGAGCTTCGCGCGCTGGCCGCGCAGATGGACCCGCACTTTCTCCGGAACACCCTGGCTTCCATCAAGAGTCTCGCGAAGCTCGGGCGCGCGACGGAGATCTCCGATCTCGTATCGCGCCTCGGGCGCCTGCTCAAGCCCGCCATCGAGGCTCGCACGGAGACGGCGAGCCTGGCCGAGAGCCTGGAACGCGCGCGCGACTACCTCGCGGTCGAGCGCGTGCGCCTCGGCGAAAGGCTCGCGGTCGAGGAAGACGTGGAAGACGCGGCGCTCGGCGCGGAACTTCCCTCGCTGGCGCTCGAAACCCTGGTCGAGAACGCCCTGCTCCACGGCATCGAGCGGAAGCGCGGGGCGGGGCGGCTCCGCATCGAAGCCCGCATCCGGGACGGCGCCGCCATCGTGGGGGTGGAGGACGACGGTCCCGGCATGCGCGCCGACGAGCTCGAGTCGCTCGCGGCCACACTGAGCGGCGAAACGGGCCCGATACCGGAATCAGGGCGCGGCGTGGGACTGGCCAACACGGCCCGCAGGATACGCCTCCTCTTCGGACCCGCCTGGGGACTCTCGGTCGGCATTCCCGAGGGCGGAGGCTTCAGGGCGGAGCTCACGGTGCCGGCTCCGGCGGCCTCGCGCGCGATCCCGCCCCGCGGCACCTCCTCACGGGCGGCGGGCGAACCCGATCCGGTCGCGGGCGGGGGATTGGCATGAGGCCCCTCATCGTCGCGGAGGACGAGGAACTCTTCCGGCGGGAACTCTGCGTCGCGGTGCCCTGGGAGGAATACGGCTTCATGCTCTCAGGCGCCGCCGAGGACGGCGAGAGCGCGCTTCGCCTCGCGCGCGAGCAGCGCCCCGCGGTGGTGCTGACCGACGTGCGCATGCCGGGCCTCGACGGCCTCGAGCTCGTGCGCGCGCTCGCCGCTGAGTTCGAGGGCGACGAGCGTCCCCTCGTGGTGCTCGTCACCGGGCACGCGGATTTCGACTGGGCCCGCGAGGCGGTCCGGCTCGGCGCCTTCGACTACCTGCTCAAGCCGGTGGACGATGCGGAGCTGGCGGCCTGCATGCGGCGGGCCGCCGCCGCGCTCGACGAACGCGAGCGCCGCTCGCTCCTCGAACGCGCCGCTTCGGGGAATCCCGCCCTCGTGCTGCTCGCGGAGAGCGCCGCCCCCGCCTCGACGGGCAACCCCTTCGCCGACCGCGTCGCCGAGCGCGTACGCGACGCCTACGTCCGCGCCCTTTCGCTCGAGGAGATCGCCGCCTCGCTCGGCGTGACCGGAGGGCATCTGGCGCGGGTATTCAAGAAGGCGACGGGACGAACTTTCGCCGACTACCTGGCGCGCTACCGCGTGGCCCGCTCGCTCGAGCTGCTGCGCGACCCGGCCCTGCGCGTCGGCGAGGTGGCCGACCTGGTGGGCTACGCGGACCAGCGCTACTTCAGCGAGCTGTTCAGACGCCTGGTCGGCGTGACGCCCTCCGAGTGGCGCCAGGGCCGGACCGGGCATCGCGGTGAAGGCTGAGGGTCCTCAGCGGGCGGCGCCCCCGGCGCCCTCCACCGCCGCGACGAAACGGGCGATGAGGGCCTCGCGGCCCGCCGCCTGCGCCGCGATGTCGTAGGCGATCGACCTGAGCGACTCGAGGGGAAGCGCGCCCCGAGGCGGCGGCGCGTCGCTCCTCGCGGAGCGCCTTCCGTAGCGGAACGCCGCCACGCGGGCCAGGTCGGGTCCGAGGGCGAAGTCTATGAAGGCGCGCGCGGCCAGAGGCCGCTTGGCGCCCGCCACGAGCGCGATGCCGTCGGGCACCAAGCTCGTTCCCTCGTCCGGATAGGAAAAGCGGAGGTCGGTGCCGAAGCGCAGGGCCTCGAGGGCGCCGTTCTCGAAAGAGGCGCCGACCAGGCACTCGCCGGACGCCACCGCGGCGAAAACCGCCCTCGATTCCTCGCGCAGGCGCCCGTCGAGGTTCGCGGCGAAACGTTCCACGAATGCCGCGCCCATGGCTGCCTCGACGGTGGCCAAGGCCGTGAAGGCCGAGCCCGAGATCCGCGGATCGGCGAAGGCCACGAGGCCGCGCAGGTCCGGATCCGCCAGCGCCTTCCACGAGCGCGGCTCCCTGCCCGGCTCCACGAGCCGCGCGTTGTACACCAGCACCGTCGGCAACATGCTGAAGCCGGTCCAGCGCCATGCGACATCGCGGAGCGCGTCGGGAATGGCCGCGGCCTCGGGCGAACGGTAGGGCTCGAACAGGTCGGCGCAAGCCGCGAGGCTTTCCGCGCCTCCGCCCCAGAACACGTCCGGCCGCCCCTCCGCCCCGGAGCGCAACAGGGCGAGGAGCTCGCCGGTACCGCCGCGCCGGACCTCGAGGCGGAGCCCGGAGCGGTCCTCGAATTCGGAACGCGCCGCCTCGACGAGCTCTTCTGGGTGCGAGGTCCACACCACGAGGTCCGGGTCGTTACCGAGCTCCGCGCCCGGGTTCCGCGGAGCGCAGGCGGCCGACAGCGCCAGGGCGCACCCCGCCGCCAGAAGGGCCGCGGCGTATGGCGCCGCGCGGGACGCGAAGCCGGGGCGCTTCCTCATTCCTTGCCCGCCGCGAAAACCGCGGAGCCGCCGAGGAAGTATTTCGACAGGGTGAGGAACAGGATGAACACGGGCAGCGACGCGATGACCGCCACCGCCATCATGGCGCCCTCGTCCGCGCTCTTCTCGGCGGCGAACTTGACGATATAGGCGGGTATGGTCTTCATCTCCTCGCGCTGCACCACGAGCAGGGGCCAGAGCAGGTTGTCCCACTGCTGGCGGAAGGCCAGCACTGCCAGGGTCGCGGAGGCCGGACCGATGGAGGGCAGCACGACGGAGCGGAAGATGCGCCACTCCGAGCAGCCGTCGATGCGCGCCGCGTCCACGATGTCGTCCGGGAAGCCGAGCAGGTACTGCCGCATCAGGAATACGCCGAAGGCGCTGGCCATGAAGGGCAGGATGAGGCCGAGGTACGAGTCCTGGAAACCGAGCCGCACCACCACCAGGTAGAGCGGGACCATGACGGTCTCGAAGGGGATCATCATGGTGGCCATGACGGCCATGAACGCGAGGTTCCGTCCGCGGAAGCGGAATTTGGCGAAGCCGTAGCCGACGCTCGCGGAGATGGCCACCGTGGTCGCGGCCACGGCGCCCGCCACGACGAGCGAGTTGAGCACGTTGCGCGCGTAGAGCCACGAGCCGTCGTTGCCCGCCAGCGCCTGCAGGTAATTCTTCCAGCGGAGCCCGTCGGGTATCCAGCGGTACGGGATCGAGACGATGTCGGAGGCCGGCATGAACGAGGCGCTCAGCATGAAGGCGAGCGGCACGAGGATGAGCGCCGCGGCGCCGGCGACGACAAGGCGCGCGAGGACGAAGAGGGCCAGCTCGGAAGGGCGCTTCGGTATCGACGGCTTCCTCACAGCGCGTCCTCCCCGCCCCGCGAGGCGCGCAGCTGCAGCCACGAGAGCAGCAGCATTACCGCGAAAAGCAGCATGCTCATGGCGCTGGCGCGGCCGATGGCCAGGTCGCGCATGGCCGTGTTGTAGATGGCCAGGGTCATCACCTCGATGGGACCGGTCGGCGCGCCCGCCTGGACGAAAAGGTACTGCGTGCTGAAGGTCTTCATGCACTGGATGAGGATCATGACCGACACGAGCACCGTGGTCGGCCGGATGAGGGGCAGGGTGATCGAGAAGAAGCGGCGGAAGGGGCCGGCCCCGTCGATCAGGGCCGCCTCGTTGACCGCGTCGGGAATCTTGCCCATGCCGGTGACGAAGAGGATGGTGAAGTAGCCGACGTACTTCCAGACGTAGACCACGATGGTGGAAATCTGCGCCATCGTCGCGTCGGCCAGCCAGCGCCGGTCTATCCCGGGCGTGCCGAAGAGGCCGTTGAGCGCCTGGTTGGCGAGCCCGCGCGGGTCGAAGACGACGAGCCAGATCAGCGCGGCCACCACGCTCGAGAGCACGGCGGGCGAGTAGAGCGCCATCTGCGCGGGCCGCTTCCAGCCGCGAAGCGAGACGATCAGGGCCGCGAACAGCAGCGAGAGGAGGAGGAGCGGCACGAAGGCCCCGACCGCGAAGACGGCCGTGGCCCGCGCGGAATTCCAGAAGTCCTCCGACGAGAGGACGCGGACATAGTTCTGGAGCCCGACGAATTTCGGCGCCTTGAGCGAGATGAGCTTGCGGTTGGTGAAGCTCGTCACGAAGGCGTTGACGATCGGGTACCAGGAGAACAGCGAGAAGAAGAGGAGCCCCGGGGCGACGAAGACCCAGCCCCAGCGCGCCCTCTTCCCTTCCATGCCGGACGCTCGTTTCACGGTCGGACCCCTCCCCCTCGGAAAACGCGGGCGCCGCCCGGCCGGTCCCGATGGACCCGAAAGCGGGCGGCGTCCCGATCGATGCAAGCTTACTCGTCGGCGAGCGCTTCCGCCATCGACTTGCGGAGCTTCTCGAGGGCCTTGGCCGGCTCGACGCCGGAGAGCATCACCGACTCGAAGGCTTCCTTGAGCAGGGCGTCGATCTTGGTGCTCGACGCGCCGTAGTACACGATGTGGGCCTTGGCCAGGTCCTTCGCGAACACGTCCGAGTAGGGCATGGCCTTGAAGGCGGCGGATTCCATCAGGGCCTTGGTCGGCTGCACGATGCCAACCTTCCCGAGGTACTCCTCGCCGTGCGACAGCATGTACGAGACCAGGGCCCAGGACGCCTGCTGCTGCAGCTTGGACTCCTGCGAGCTGACCATGTAGTAGTGGCCGTAGTAGTTGTTCGGCACCACCTTCTTCGCATCCTTCCACTGGGGGAAGGGCACCACCATCCACTCCTTCGAGTCGTAGAAGGCGGGGTTGGCGGCCTGGAGGCGCGGGATCTGGTAGAGGCCGGAGAGCGACATGGCGATCTCGTCCTTGTCGAGGTCGAAAGCCTTGCGCGCGGCGGTGTAGGTCGGCGAGCCGAGGTTGCTGCCGTTCGGGCCGAAGTCGCGGAAGTACTCGAACACCTTGAGCCAGGCGGCGTCGCCGACCGCGACCTTCTTGCCGTCCTTCGAGACGAGCTCGCCGCCGAGCTGCTCGACCATGGGCACCACCGAGGTCAGGTAGTAGGGATAGCGGAAGTCGAAGCCGCGGCGCAGGAGGATCTGCCCGTCGCGCTTGGCGATCTTCTCGGAGACGGAGCGGACCTCCTCCCAGGTCTTCGGCCAGTCCTTCTCGGGATCGAGGCCGGCGGCGCGGAACATCTTCTTGTTGATGAACAGGGCCCAGTTGGTCAGCTCGAGGGGCAGTCCGTAGACCTTGCCGCC
>JAKLEE010000085.1 GCA_022703215.1 Spirochaetota bacterium
AGGCCGCCCGCGCCCTCAAGGCCCTGTTCGTGCCGTTTGTCGGCCTCAACCACCTTCCGGCGGAGCTCCTGATCGGACGCGGCGTATCGGTCTACAATTGCCACGGCAACGCGGAGAGCGTCGCCGAGCGCGCGCTGGCCATGACCCTCGACTTTTTCGGCCGGATCACCGAATTCCACAAAGACCTGGCCTCCGGGAAGTGGCACGGCTTCTGGGTCGGCAAGGGCGCGGAAGACTTCTGGCATTCCATCTACCGCCGCAAGGCCCTCGTCTTGGGTACCGGAGCCATCGGCGTCGAGCTCGGCAAGCTGCTCAAGGCCTTCGGCTGCGAGGTGACCGGTTACCGCCGCCGCCCCTCGCTCGGCGTTCCGGCGGGCTTCGACCGGATCGTCGCCGACCTGGACGCCGCTCTGGACGCGGCCGAGCTCGTCTTCGTCACCCTGCCGCACACGGGCGAGACCGAAGGCCTCCTGTCGAAGGAGCGCCTGCTCAGGATGAAGGGCAAATTCCTGGTCAATGTCGGCAGGGCCGCGGTCGTCGACGAGGAAGGCCTCTGGCTCGCCCTCAAGGACGGCATCCTCGCGGGCGCGGGCATCGACGTCTGGTATACCTACCCCCAGGGCGGCTCGACGGAAGGCGCCCCCTCGCGTTTCCCCATCCATACCCTGCAGAACGTCATCCTGTCGCCGCACGTCGGCGGCTCGACCCACGAAGCCATCGACCTCAACGCCGCCGCCACCGTGGACAACGTCATCGAGTGGGTCCGGACAGGAGATTGCAGGACGCGCGTGGATCTGAAGGCGGCGTACTAGCCGCCCCCCAGCGCGGCGGAAGACCGGGCTCCAAAACTCGCAGGGCGGGGCCTGGCGACGAAATAACGGGCACCCGCGCTTGCGCTTGGGCGCCCGTTTTTCGTCGCCACCCGCAACCCTGCCAATCCGGCGCGGCGCTTCGCCGGTTCGGCCGACCAGCACGCCGCCATTTCGCGGGTGCGGTACTCGGCACGCCGCTGGGGATCGACGAAGCCGGTCCGATTGGATTTTCGCTGGCGGATTCGTTACCCTTCGCTCAACTCATCCGCGAGAGGTTCTCCATGGCATTCTTCGAATGGGACGAAAAGCTGTCCACCGGCATCCCCGTGATCGACGAGCAGCACAGGAAGCTTGTTTCCTTCGTAAACCAGCTGCACGAGGCGATGCTGCAGCGGAGGGGCAAGGAAGTCCTCGGCGGCATCATCGACGGGCTGGCGAAGTACACCGTCTACCACTTCGCCACCGAGGAGAAGGCCTTCGCCGCGCACGGCTACGAGGACGCCCCGGGCCACATCAAGGCCCACAAGGCGCTGCTCGCGCGTGTCGAGGAGATCGCGCTCAAGCACGCGCGGGGCGAACTGACCGTGACCTCGGAGACGCTGAACTTCCTCATCGAGTGGGTGGGCACCCACATCATGAAGGATGATATGCGGTACGTTCCCTTGCTGAAGGGCAAGGAGATAGCGGTCTAGGCTGCCCGGACGGCGGGCGCCCGCGACGCTTCGCGTCCGCCTGCCGCGGGCCGCGCGGGCCGGCGCCTCACTTCCAGAGTTCCGACGGGGCTTCGAGCAGCAGGTCGGGATAGGCCCGGTACGCGTTCATGGCCTCGTAGAGCAGCGAGAAGCCCGTGGCGTCCCGGTCGAAGGCCAGGAAGGGCCATTGCTCGAGCACCCGCTCCCACCCGCGCGCGGGCCTGTCGTCCAGGACGAAGACGGTCTCGAGGTCCTGGGCTTCCCTGAGCGAGGCCAGGGCGAGCGAAGGCGTGCGCGTGGCGAAGAAGAGCCGGGCCTGGAAGCTCCGCTGCGGATCCAGCGAGAACGCGCGCGAGAGCTCGTAGTAGTGCTCCGGCGCGGAAAACGCGTCCGCCAGCTTGCGCACGAGCTGCCGGGCGGGCAGGGCGGCGTTCGACCACAGCACGAGCTGCCAGAGCGTAAAGGGATTCTCCTTGAGGAGCTCGCGGGCGGCGCGCGAGGCGCGCGCGATGTTCTCAGGATCGTCCGCGGAAAGCAGCAGGGTCACCGAGTTGGCCAGGCGCTCCGGCGCGAGCGTGAGCCGGTCGATGGCCCCGGCGCTCCGTAGGTCGGCGAAGGCAGTGAACCCGCCGCGCTCCGGCGCGAAATTCGGCGTGGTCGGGACGTTCCAGGCTACGTCGAAGCTTTCTTCGAATGCGCCGATCGCGTCGACCAGGTCGTCCTCGTCGAGCCAGTCGGTTTCGAGCACGTAGTAGGGCGGGCGCTCGAGGAATTCCTTGATGCCGAGCCCCGTCGGGTCCGCGCGCCAGCGGCTGCCCGGCGCGACCGCGAGCGGCTGCACGTCGGCGTCCTGCCCGAGTCCCGCCATGCCGAGGAAATCGAAGCCGTCGATGATGGAGTCGTAGTCCTCGCCGGGCAAACCGATGCGGAGCCCGGCCCGCGTGCGGACGCCCGAGTTCCAAAGCGCCTCCGCCCCCCGCTCGAAGGCCTCGCGGTCGAACGAAAGCCCGAGCGTTTCCAGCGCCGCCGGATTGACCGTCGGCAGCTCGCGGCGCACGGTCTCGACGGCGGCGTCGGCGGCCAGGCGGGCGGCCTCCTCCGAGAAGCGGGCGGGGTCGATGACCAGCTCCACGGGAACGCCTGAGTCGTTGGCGCCAGCGAGCTCCTTGAGCGGCAGGAGCGGATCGGCGCCCGGAGCCACAGGTTCCAGCAGGAGGAGCTCCTCCGCCCGGTTCTTGGAGGCCAGCCTGGCGAGCCGGGCCGACAGGCCATCGACCAGGGGCAGGGGCTCGAGCCCTTCGCGGGGCGCCCAGGCCATGGAATGCGGGTTGGAGCCGCGCACCGCCTCGACGCGGACACGGCGCGCGGGGCTCACCTTGAGTACGCCGGAAAGGTAGGGGTCGACGATCGCTCCGGGCGACACGCGCGCCGAGGCCCGGTATCGGTGCTTGTGCGACCTGAGTGCGCGGTCCGCGAGGAACTCGGCGAAGGCGATTTCGCCCTCGCCCTCGATGATCACGTCGAAGGGACCCTGGCGCAGCGCGTCGTCGTCGGGAAAGGCGGCGGGTCCGCCGGCCAGCAGCACCGTGCCGGGCATGCGGGGCCGGAGCTTGCGGGCCATCCAGAGCGAGCGGTCGAGGTTCCAGTCGAACAGGCTGAAAACGGCGACTTCGGGCTCGGCCTCCACAATGGCGGCGCAGATCGCGGCGTCGCCGCCATGGTCGACGAGCTCGCCGTCGAGGATGAGGCAATCGTCCCGCTGGAGCAGGCCCGCGCGCTCGGCCGCGGCCACGAGCAGGCCTGCGGCGTACGGCTCATTGTCCCGGGCTCCCTCGCCCAGGCTTTCCTGCAACGGCAATTGGACGAAAACGATCCTCATCGAGGCAGACCTTTCATGCCGGAGCTCCGGACAGGCATCCACTATAGGGGAAAGGAAGCGCTTGCGCCAGAAGCCTCAGGGCAGTCCGCCCGCGAGGACGCGCTCCATGGCGGCCGAATGGGGGAACCCGGGCCAGCGCTCCGCCCATGAACCCTTCCTCGACCGGGCTCCGAGTGCGGAGCGCAGCCGTTCGAGATAGTCGTCCCGGGGAATTTCCCTGCCGCCGAGGCTGGCCACGTGGTCGGTGCGGACCTGGCTGTCGATCAAGGCGATGCCGTCTTCGCGCAGCAGCAGGGCGAGCGCGAGGAAGGCCGCCTTCGAAGCGTCGTCCGCCCGGCTGAACATCGATTCTCCGAAGAAGGCGTCGCCGATGGAAATGCCGTAGCAGCCCCCGACCAGGACGCCGTCCAGGCGGGCTTCCGCCGAGTGCGCCCAGCCGAGCGCGTGGAGCCTGACGTAGGCCTCGATCATGTCGCGCGTGATCCAGGTGCCGTTCTGTCCCGGCCGTTCGCGGGCGGCGCACGCCTCGATGACGGCGCGGAAGTCGCGGTCCACCGAGAGCTCGAAGCGGCCGGAGCGGAAGACGCGCCGCATGGTGCGCGAGACGTGGAGCTCGTCCGGCACGAGCACGAATCGCGGATCCGGCGACCACCAGAGTATCGGGTCGTCATCGTTGAACCAAGGGAATATGCCCTGCCGGTAGGCGGAGAGCAGCATGCCCGGCGAAAGGTTGCCGCCCGAACAGAGGACGCCGAAGGGGTCCGCCGTCGACGGATCGGGGAAGCTGAAGGAGCTCTCTTCCCCGAGCCAGGGGAAGCCGGGGTCCTCGCGCGACGCCGGCTTCCTGCTCACTGCGCGGCGCCGGGTTCCACCGCGGGGTCTGGGTCTCCGTCGTCCGCCGGGCCTCCGGCCACGGCCTTGCGCGGGGTCCGCTTCCGCGGCGGCGCGGCAGGCTCCGCGGGAGGCGCCACCTCGATGGCTATCTCGCCGTCCTTGAGGTCCACGCGCGCCGCGCCGCCCGCGGCGAGGCGGCCGAAGAGCACCTCGTCCACGAACCAGCCCTTCACCTTGTCCTCGATCAGGCGGCCGATGTTGCGGGCGCCGAACTCGCGGCTGTAGCCCCGGTCCGCCAGCCACGACACGGCGTCCGCCGACACCTCGAGGGTGACCTTCTTCTCCGCGAGCTGGGCGCGGAAATCGTCGAGGGCCTTCGCCACGATGCGCTCGATGATCTCCTTGGGCAGGTTCGCGAAGCGCACCACCGCGTCGAGGCGGTTGCGGAACTCCGGCGTGAAGGCCTTCTGCACCGCGTCGTCGATGGCCGCCTCCGTGAAGGCGCGCTCGCCGAAGCCGATCATGGGCTTGCCGATGTCGCGGGCGCCCGCGTTGCTCGTCATGATGAGGATGACGTTGCGGAAGTCCGCCTTGCGGCCCTGGTTGTCGGTCAGCGTGGCGTAGTCCATGATCTGCAGGAGGATGTTGTACACGTCCGGGTGGGCCTTCTCGATCTCGTCGAGCAGCACCACCGCGTGCGGTGTCTTCCGCACCGCGTCGGTCAGGAGCCCCCCCTCCTCGTAGCCGACGTAGCCGGGCGGCGAGCCGATCAGGCGCGAGACCGTGTGCTTCTCCTGGTACTCGCTCATGTCGTAGCGGTGCAGGGCCACCCCGAGCCTCTCGGCCAAGCGCTTGGCGAGCTCGGTCTTGCCGACGCCCGTCGGGCCGACGAAGAGGAAGTTGGCCACCGGCTTGTCCGGCGCGCGGAAGCCCGCGCGCGAGCGCTTGACGGCCTTGGCCACGGCCTCGACCGCGGCGTCCTGTCCGAAGACCTGCGCCTTCAATTCCGCCTCGAGCCCCGCGAGCTTTTCGCGCTCGTCGCTAGTGACGGTAGCTTCGGGAATGCGCGCGATGCGCGCCACCACGGTCTCGATCTCCTTGCGCCCGATGGGCAGCACCACTTCCTCGGGAAGGCTTTCGGCCCCGCTCGCGCCCTCGGGCGCTCCTTCTGCCGGGACCTTTCCGGCCGACTTGGCGGCTTCCTTGTAGGCGCGCATGCGCGCCCAGGCGCCCGCCTCGTCGATGACGTCGATGGCCTTGTCCGGCAGGCGCCGCTCGACCACGTACTGGGCCGAAAGCCTGACCGCCAGCTCGAGCGCCTCGTCGTCGTAGGCGACCTTGTGGAACTCCTCGTACTTCGGCCTGAGGCCCTTGAGTATCTCGAGGGCTTCGGCATGGGTCGGTTCGACGATGTCTATCTTCTGGAACCTGCGCGACAGGGCCCGGTCCTTGTCGAAGAACTTCTGGTACTCCTCGAAGGTGGTGGAGCCGATGCAGCGCAGCTTGCCCGAGGTGAGCGCGGGCTTGAGCAGGTTCGAGGCGTCCATCGAGCCGCCGGACACGGCGCCGGCGCCCACTATGGTGTGGATCTCGTCGATGAAGAGGATGGCCTTGTCCTTCTTGAGGAGCTCGTCCACCACGCGCTTGACCCGCTCCTCGAAGTCGCCGCGGAACTTGGTGCCCGCCAGCAGCGAGCCCATGTCGAGGCTGTAGATGGTGTAGCCCCGGAGCCGCGGCGGCACCAGGTCCGCCACGATGCGCTGCGCGAGGCCCTCGGTGACGGCCGTCTTGCCGACACCCGCCTCGCCGACGTGGATGGGATTGTTCTTGAGGCGGCGGCAGAGCACCTGGACGGTGCGCTCTATCTCCAGGTCGCGCCCGATGACCGGCTCGAGCCTGCCCTCGCGGGCGAGCTTCGTCAGGTCCGTGGCGAAACGTTCGAGGGCGCCGGCGCGCACCGAGGCGCGCGTCTTGGGGCCGGGGCGTTCCTCGCCCGCTTCCTCGTCGTCTTCCGCGGTTCCGCCCGGCAGCTCGTCGGGACCGGCCTCTGCCTCATCGCCGTCCTCGCCCCCGGAGGCCGCCGCGCCCTCCTCGCCCTGCGCGCCGGCAGCGAAGGAGCCGCCGTCGGGTCCGTGGCTGATCACCTCGAGCAGCTGGATCCGCTTGATGCCCGACTTGCGCAGGTAGTACGCGGAGTAGTTCCGTTCCTCGTCGAAGAGCGACACGAGGACGTCGGCTACTCTGACTTCGTCCTTGCCCGCGGCCTGGGCCTGCAGCACCGCGCGCTCGATGACCGACTGGAAGCCCGCCGTCTGGATGGGCTCCTGGTTCTTGACCGCCGGTATCTTCTGGTCGAAGTACGACTCCATGCCCGCGCGGATCTGCTCGATGTCGGCCTCGCAGCCCTCGAGGATCACCCGGACCGACTCGAAGGAAAGGGACGCGAAGAGTATGTGCTCCGGGGTCAGGTACTCGTGGCTCCGGAGCTTCGCCTCGTTGTACGCGGCGTTGAATATGGCCTGGACTTCCTGGCTGACGTTCATGCCTTATGCCTTCTCCATGGTGCAGCGGAGGGGGAACCCGTTCTCGCGAGCGAGTTCGTGGACCCTCCCGATCTTGGTGGCCGCTATGTCGTAGGGGTAGGTCCCCACGACGCCCCGGCCCTTCTTGTGTACGTCGAGCATGATGCGCGTAGCCTCCGGTATCGAGCGGTGGAAGACCGAAACGACCACCGCCACCACGAAGTCCATGGTCGTGTAGTCGTCGTTGAGGAGTAGGACGCGGTATTCGTCGGGTTCCCCGGTCCGCTCGTCCACCTTTTCGAGGACGGCGCCGTCAGTGCGGCTTTGGTTCGCCATGAGCTCTTCCCAGTAAAATACCTGTCCGGAGAGTAAAAAACAAGCTCCGCTTCCCTTCGGGAAAGGGCAACTCGGCCGCCTCCGCCGCTCGGGCGACGGGGGCCTTGGTCGGCACCGGAAAGCTCGCTTCGCCCGCCCGCCGCACCGAGCGCGGCCGCCGTTCCGGTTCATCCTCCGTGCCTCCGTGGTTTCTTCTCGCGGTGATTTCCCCAACACCCCGGCCGCCCGAGGCGTAGTATTTGGCGTGATGGAAACGATGCCTGAATCGGAGCGGCGCGCGCTGCGCGACGCCGCGCTCGCCGGCGGGGACGCCGCGCGGGTAGCCTTCGAATCGCTCTGGGAGCGCTTCAGGGCCCGGCTCGTCGTGTACGCCCGCTCGTGGCGGGCCTTCGGCGCCTCCGACGCGGACGACGCCGCGTCCGAGGCGCTCATAGCGGCGTTCCGCGGCCTCTCGCGCTACGACGCCGCGCAGCCCCTCGAGCCCTGGGTCTACGCGGTGGCTTCGCGGCGCTTCTCGGACCTCGCGCGCGCCGCCGCCCGCCGGCCCGCACGGGCCTTCGCGGAGGGCGAGCTCGAAGCGCTTGCGGACGCGTCCCGCGGCCATGACGAGGCCCTGGCCCGCGGCGAGCTCGTCGACCGGATCCGCGCCGCCATCGCGGAGCTGCCCGACGCAGAGCGGCGCCTCGCCGTGCTCGCCTTCTACGAGGAGCTTTCCTCGGCCGAGATCGGCCGGATCCTATCGATGCCGCCAGGCACGGTGCGCTGGCGGATATCCGTCCTGCGCCGCCGACTCGAAGCGGCATTTCCGGAGGCAGTCCATGCGCGCTGAAAAAAACCGCGCTCCGTTCAGGGAGGCCTACGCCCGCGAGCTTTCGGGTGTGGCGCCCCGGGGGCCGTCTCCCGCGGAGCTCGCCCTGGCTCTCGCGCCGGCGCGGCTGCGGACGCCCGCCGCCGGCCTCCTGCCCGCCTGGCTCGGGGCCGCGGCCGCCCTCGCGGTGGCCTTGGCCTCCGTCGCCTCGCCCGCCGCGGACGAGGCGAGCCTTTCCTCGCTCATCGCGCGATCCTGGCCGGCCGACGCCGAAGAGCGGATCGCGACATTCGCCGCGTCAGCCGGCGGAGCATTCAACGCGGGGCCTTCGAACGCCCCAAGGAGCATTCCATGATCGCCTTGATCCTTCCCGTCGCCATCGCCGCGGCATCCGTCCTGTTCACGCTCTTCGTCAGCGGAGGCCTGCCGTACATGCTCGCCTTCGTCGACCTGCCGAGCCTCGTCCTCGTGCCCGTCACGGCCTGGCTCTGCGCGGCGGCCGGGTTCGGGTGGAAGCGCTCGTTCGCCGCGTGGAAGGCCCCGCTCGATCCGGGCGCCGACGCGGCGGCCCTCCGTTCGTCCCTGGCCTGGACCGGAGCGCTCGCCGGCTGGATCGCGTCCTTCGCCGCCCTCGGCCTCTTCATGGGCCTGGTGCTGATCCTCGCGAACCTCGGCGATGCCAGCAAGCTCGGCCGGAACCTCGCGGTCGCCGTGCTCGTCTCGGTCTACGCGGCCGTCTCGATGCTGGTGCTGGTCATGCCCGCCCGGACCATAGCCGCCCGCCGCCTCGCCGATTTGGCCTGATAGAACCAAGAAGACCACGGATGAGGTCGCGCGCGAATGCGCGAACGGCAATACGTTCCTTTCCGAAAGCGCCCGCAGGGCGCAGGCACGGAGGGAAGGAGTAAAGAGGGAGAGGAAGGGAAAAAAAGAGGAACGGAAGATTAGTGTTCATTCTTCGTTCCTCCTTCCCTTCTTCCTCCCTCCCTCCTCCGTGACTCCGTGTCTCCGTGGTAAGTCTTGACGGAGAGGGTCCGGGGGGATATGTTCTCCGGTACAGGCTTTGACGGAGAAGAGTAGCCGGAGACCGGCGCCGACAGAGAGGGCGCCCCGAGGTTGAGAGGGTCCGACGACCGGACCGGCGAAAACCACTCCCGAGCCGCCTGGGTGAACCGACCGTACGAGTCGCGGTAATCCAGGCCGGGTGCGCCCGTCACAGCGGGTAGAGTGCGGCGCGCGGGCGCCGCTCCGCCGGAAACCGGCGGGGCGGAACCGGGCGCCGAAGCAAGGTGGTACCGCGGATGCCGCGGGGGACCTCGTCGAGGGCCTCTCCGGAATTCGTCCTTGCGCGAGAGGGGATGGCCTCCCCGCGCGCGAAGACGCGTTCCGGAGGGGCCTTCCGCTTTTTTAACGGGATCCGGCGAGCGCCCTCAAAAGAGGGGGTGGCGGAGAAGACCGGAGCGCGAAGGCCGCTGGCCTTCGCGCGAGGACTTCGGAGCCAGGGGGATACTTCCCCCTTTAAAAATCCGGATCCGATCGCCCCGAACGGGCGAAGGAGTACCCCATGTCCGCGAACGTCGAAACCATCCGGCATTCCGCGTCCCACGTCATGGCCGAGGCCGTGCTGCGGCTCCGGCCAGGCAGCAAGGTGGCCATCGGTCCCGCCATCGACGACGGGTTCTACTACGACTTCCAACTCACCGAGCCGATCCGCGAGGAGGACTTTCCCGCCATCGAGAAGGAGATGCGGAAGATCATCGCCTCGGGCGCGAAGTTCGAGCGCCGCGAGGTGTCGAAGGCCGACGCGAGGAAGCTCTTCGCCGGCGAGCCCTTCAAGCTCGAGCTGATCGAGGGCCTCGAGGAGGGGACCATCAGCCTCTACGAGCAGGACGGCTTCGTCGACCTCTGCCGCGGCCCCCACGTCGAGTCCGTCCGCGAGATCCGCCCCGACGCGTTCAAGCTGCGCTCGGTGGCCGGCGCGTACTG
>JAKLEE010000086.1 GCA_022703215.1 Spirochaetota bacterium
CACCGGTGGGCTTGTAAATCGGCATGCCAGCCGCGCTGAGCACTTCGCCCAGGTAGCGCGTGTGCGATTCGCGATAATTCAGGTAATCGTCTTCTACCACTTCATTCAATCCCACGGCGATGGCTTCCAGGTCGCGCCCAGCCAGCCCGCCATAGGTCAAAAATCCTTCGTGCACGATCAGATTGGCGCCGATCTGCCCCTTCAATTCGGGATCCCGGAAACCGATAAAACCGCCAATATTGACCATGCCGTCTTTCTTGGCGCTCATGGTGCAACCGTCGGCGTACGAGAACATCTCGCGCACGATCTCGCGCACGCTCTTCTCGGCATAGCCCTTCTCGCGGCGCTTGATGAACCAGGCGTTCTCGGCGAAGCGGGCCGCGTCGAGGAAGAGGGGCACGCCGTGCTTCCGGCACAGCTCCGAGCTTCCCCGGAGGTTGGCCATGGAGACGGGCTGGCCGCCTGAGCTGTTGCAGGTGACCGTGACGATGCAGAGGGGCACGCGTTCGCGGGGATTCGCCTCGAGAAAGTCCTTGAGGCGCTGGAGGTCGACGTCGCCCTTGAAGGGGTGGAGGCTCTGGGTGTCGAAGGCTTCCGCGACGGTCAGGTCTACCGCGTGCGCCTTGCGGAACTCGATGTGGCCCTTGGTGGTGTCGAAGTGCGAGTTGCCGGGAACCAGCTTGCCCGCGCCCTCGGACCCGACGCCGATCAGGGTGGACATGAGCACGTTCTCGGCGGCGCGGCCCTGGTGGCGGCAGGAAGTACGGCATGCCGAGCAGGTCCTCGATGGTCGCCTTGAGCTTGTGGTAGGAGGAGGCGCCGGCGTAGCTCTCGTCGCCGAGCATCATCTCGGCCCACTGGGCGGCGCTCATCGCCCCTGTGCCCGAATCGGTCAGGAGGTCGACGTAGACCTGGTCGGAGCGCAGGTTGAACAGGTTGAAACGCGCGTCGGCGATCCATGTCTCGCGTTCGGCCCGCGTGGAGCGGCGGATGGGCTCTATCGTCTTGGCGCGCCAGGGTTCGGCCCAGGGCAGGTCCATGGAATCCTCCTCGGGCGGGGCGCGTCGACAGCTTCCCGATGCGCCGTCCGGGCGAAAGCCCGGCTCGAGCCGTCCATGGGCCTTGATTCTATGTCCGCTTCCGGGGGGCGTCAACGAGAATTCCGCGTTATTTGATTATGCTGTAATTACTTACAGAAACACGAGCTGCCTCGCTGGTGACTTCGGGAAAAAAAGAACCGCCGCGGCGAAGGAGGACGCCGCGGCGGGGGGAAGGGGAAGCGGCCGAAGCGGGCGGCCGCGGGATCTCGTTTACCAGCCGCCGTATTCCACGGATGCTGAAAGCGGCGACGCTCCGAATCCGTTGATCGCGACGACCGCGTAGAATCCGGAACCCAGCATATTCCATTCAGTAATGGCAGTTTCGCCTTCGGGTGTCCATGGTGTGTGGTCTGAACCGTTGTCGAGCTTGTAGTACACGATGTAGCTCGAAGCATTCTCGCTTGGGTTCCAAGCCAGCTTGGGCGGTTCGGCCATGAGAGGAGCCTCGACGATCCTGACATTGCCCGGCGCCTCGGGCGCGAGGTCGGCCATCGAGGAGAACAGGATGAGGTCGCAAGAGGCGAGCAAAAGGCTGGAGGCGATGAGGAGGACGGCTACGACTTTCTTCACTTGAAGCTCCCCGGCGCGACGGGAGCCTTGACTATGGTGACTGACGGTGCGCCGCTTTCAGGCTTGCTTGAAAGATAGCGCGACGCGCCGCCAATGCAAGCGCACCGCGCCGATTTCAGCTTCCCAGGGCCGAATCGACATCCTCGGGACCGAAGCCGCCTTGGAGCCGCGCGAGGGCGCCCTCCAGGCTGTCGTAGTCGCCGGAGACGACGCGCGCGCAGAAGTCGAGCGTTGCGGAGGTTCCGGCCACGGCCAGCAGGCGGGCCGCGAAGCCGTAGGCGGCGAGGAAATAGTCGGCGTCCTTCTCCTCGACCGTGCCGGTCAGCGCCAGGCGGAGCCGGTGCTCGTCGCGGACCGGACCGTTTTCGGCGTAGCGGGACGCGGCGCGGTCGAAGGAAGCGGCCGCCGGAGCCGCTTCGCCTCCGAGGGCGGCAAGTTCGGCGAGCAGCAGGGCGACGGTCTCGTCGACGAAGCGCCAGCGGGCGGTCTCTTCGAGATCGAAGCCGTCCGAGAACGGATCGGTCAGCGCCTTGACGGCGGCTGGCCTGCGGAAGGAGGCCTCGGCGTGGGCGAGCGCGTGGACCATCGAGGGGAGCGGCGGCGCGGCCTCGAGGTCGATGACCGCGTAACTGCCGTCCGGGCTCGGGAAGACCGGGAAGGCGAGTTCGCCGCCGCGCATGGTGCGGGCGAAGCGCCTGAGCGGCAGCCTCGACGGGCTGTCCACGCCGGAGAAGCGCTCGGTGATGAGCGGATCGGGGGGCGCGAGGCTCGCGAAGGTGCCGGCGGTCATGATCGTGGTGAAGCGTCGGCCGTCGGCGAGAGGACGCCGGCCCGTCGCCGACTCGATCCAGCTCGCGGCCTCATCGAGCAGCGCGAGGCCCTTGCGGGCGTTGAAGGCGCCGCTCGCGCCCTTCTCCACGAGCACCGCCGTGTCATTGCGCTCGGCCATGGAGAACGAGCTCTGCGTCGAGTCGAGCAGTACCCAGGCGGCGAGCCCGCCGAGGGCGAGCGAGACGGTCACGAGAAGCGCGACCTTGAGCGGCGTGGGGCTGCCCCAGGCAGCGGCGCCCTTGCGGGCAGCCACATGCTGGCTGGCGAGCGGATTTCTCGGTTTCTGTTCCATGGCGGGCTGGCTCCTCGATCGCTCTGTCGGTTGGTCCGGCGGCCGGACTCAGGGTTTCCAGTAAAACCAGACGGCCGCCGCTACGATGGTTGTGGTAATCAAGGTGAACGGCAGTCCGATCTTCACGAAGCGGCCGAAGCCCACCTGGTCGCCCTGCTTCTTCGCGAGCCCGACCGCCACGATGTTCGCGGAGGCGCCGAAGGGCGTGACGTTGCCGCCGAGGCAGGCGCCGATGAGGAGCCCGAAGTAGAGCACTGTCGGGGTTATGCCCAGGTTGGCGGAGACCCTCGATACGAGCGGCAGCATGAGGGCGATGTAGGGCACGTTGTCCACGAAACCCGAGACGATCACGGAGACGGCGACCAGGAAGACGTAGATGGCGAGGACGTCCGTCCCGAACAGGGACTCGACGCCGCCGGCGAGCACCTCGATCGCGCCGGAACGGTTGAGGGCGCCGAGCATGATGAAGATGCCGACCAGGAAGAAAAGCGTCTCCCAGTCGAGCTCGCGGACGATGCGGACGGCTTCCGAGAGTTTTTCCTTGCGGAAGAGGACGAACCAAAGCTGGCCGGCCAGGGCGGCAGCGAGGCAGATGAGGCCCGCCCCGGCGCCGACTCCGGTCTCGTGGAGGCTGTTAACGGCGAGGCCGGCCACCATGGCCACGAGGAGGAGGAGCGGCACCCAGCTGAGGACCTTGCTGGTCCGCGCGACGCTTTCCTTGTGGTCGTGCTTGCGCACCAGGTACCAGCTGATCAGGGCCGCAACCACGGCGCCGAGCTCGACGAAGAAGAAGATCGAGAGCTTGCCCTCATAGATGAAGAAGTCGTTGAACGAGAAGCCGGCGGCTCCCGCGAAGAGCATGGAGGGCGGGTCGCCCACCAGGGTCGCGGTGCCTTGCAGGTTCGCGTTGACCGCGAGGATGACCAGCACGAGCCCGACGGGCACCTTCACCTTCTTCGCGATCTCGATGGCGATGGGCGCCACCACGAGCACCGTGGCCACGTTCTCCACGAAGGCCGAGACGAGGCCGGTGAACAGGGCGATGAGGGCGATGGCGACGGCGGCGTTCGGCGCCTTGTTGGCTATCCATTCGGCGATGACCGCGGGCACTTTCGAATAGATGAAGAGCTCGGCGAGTATGAGCGAGCCGACGTAGATGGCCAGCACGTTCCAGTTGACCCATTCGCGGAGGGCCTCGAGAGGCGGCGCCATGCCGAGCAGCATGAGGAGGACCGCCGCGCCGAGGCTGATCCAGGCTTTGTACTTGGAGAACGCCGCGATGAGCGCGTAGGCGAGCACGAGCACGAGGGCCGTGATGATGATCGGGTTCATGCGGCAACTATGTGCGCTCGCGCGTGGAGCGGTCAAGCGGGGCAGGAACGGCATGGGGCGGCGTCCGCGGAGGCTCGCCGCTTGCCTCGGGCTCTGGCGCGGGGTACGATGCTCTCCATGCCCCCGGATGCATCCTGGAAACGCTCCTACGGCGCCATCTGGATAGCCGAGCTCGTGGCCATCACGGGTTTCGGCACGACCATGGTCGCCATACCCTTCCATTTCAAGGCGCTCGGCGTGACGGACGCCGTTGCCCTCAATTTCTGGAACGGCCTTACCGCCACGACCACCGCCCTGGCCTTGGCCCTCATGGCGCCCGTCTGGGGCGCGCTCGCCGACGCCTACGGCCGGAAACTCATGCTCATGCGGGCCATGTTCGGCGGCGCCGTCCTTATCGGCGCCATGTCCTTCGTGACCGAGCCCTGGCAGCTCGCGGCGCTCCGCACCCTGCAGGGCGCGGTCACCGGCACCGTGGCGGCCGCCACGGTGCTGACCGCCGGCCTCGTTCCGCAGGCGGAGGCCGGCTACCGGCTCGGGCTCCTCCAGACCGCGGTCTTTCTCGGCAATTCCTTCGGCCCCCTGCTCGGCGGCGCCGTCTCGGCCGCCCTCGGCACGCGGATGAATTTCCTCGCCACCGCGGTCATCCTGCTCATAGCCGGCGTACTCGTAGCGATCGGCGTGCACGACGCCTACGAGCCTCCCGCCCGCGCGAAGCGGCTCTCGTTCCGCGAGCTCCTACCCGATCTTTCGCTCCTGGCCCGGACGCCCATCCTGGGCGGGCTTCTCGCGACCGTCTTCGCGGTGCAGTTCGCCACCGCCGTGGCCCAGCCCATCCTCGCGCTCATCGTGGACGACTACGTCACCGGCCCCTCGGCCGAGGGCGTCGCGGGACTCGTGATCGGCGCCGGATCGGCCGCCGGGGCCATCGCGGCGGCCCTGATCGGCAAGGTGTCGGGACGCTTCGGCTACGGCCGCACCCTCGTCCTCTGCGCCTTCGGCGCCTTCGCCTTCTACCTGCCGCAAGGTTTCGCCCGGGACCCGTGGACCCTGCTCGCCTTGCGCGTCGGCTCCGGCATCTTCCTCGGCGGCACCATGCCCTCGGTCAACGCCCTCATCGCGGGCAACTGCGAGAAGGGCCGGCAAGGGGCGACCTACGGGCTCTCGACCTCGGTGCAGAACGCGGGCATGGCCGCCGGTCCCGTGGTCGGCACCGCCGTCGCCAACGCGTACGGCCGGCCCGCCGTTTTCTTCGTGACGAGCGCCGTGCTGCTCGGCGTCGGCGCCATGGTATCGCGATCATTGCGGCGCGCTTTCGCGGGAAGCGGCCGACCGGAGGAACGGCATGGAACCTGATCGCGGGGCGTCCGGACAAGCGGGCCCCGGCGCCGGCCGCGCGGCCGCGCTAGAGCGCGCCCTGCGAATCGTCGCGTTCTGCCTCGTCGGCCTGATTGTCCTCGGGACGGTCCTGGCCCTGGCTGCAGGCGCTCCCCGGACGGCGCGCGCGCGGGAGGCGGCCGGGTCTCTGGCCGCCTCCCGGCCGGCCGGGCGCCCGGGCGAAGTATTCCTCGACCTGGGCAGCATCCGTGCCACGACGCGGGAGGGCGCGCTCGTGCTCGCGACCATCGCCTTCTCCTACGACGACTCCGACGCCGCCTTCGTCGAGGAGCTCGGGGACAAAGCGGCGCGGCTCAGGGCCGCGGCCGTGGCGTATTTTTCTTCCAAATCCAGGGCCGAGCTCGCGCCCGCCTTCGAGGGACTGGTCAAGGCGCAACTGCGGGAACGCTTCGACGAGCTGCTCTCGCTGGGCTCGGTTGGGGAGCTCTGGCTGCCCGCCTTCGCGGTGGTGGATTGAGCGGAGCCGGAGGCCGGCCCCGGAGCCGGCCCGCGTTCAGCTCCGCGACACCGCCGCCTCGAGCGCGCGCACGATTTCACGGTCGTAGACGTCCGGCCGGTGCACCAGCTCGTCGATGGCGGTCTCGCGGTCGCGGACGCGGCGCCAGGGGCGCGAGCTGACCAGCGCCGAGTAGCTCTCGGCGGCCCTGATGACGCGGGCGACGCGGGGAACCTTGGCGCCGCGGAGGGCGCGCGGATAGCCAGAGCCGTCCAGGTTCTCGTGGTGGCAGAGGGCGGCTTCCGCGAGCCTGGGGCGGAAGGGATCAGGCACGAAATCCAGCATGCGCGCTCCCGCCTCGGGGTGCCTGCGGAGCTCCGCGAACTGCGCCTCGCTCAGGCTGGGAACCTCGAATACCGCCGGATCCGTGGCCAGGAAGCCGGAATCGTAGACCAGGCCCGCGCAGCGGTGCAGCAGGCGTTCCTCCGGATCGAGCCCGAGCTCCGCCGCGATGGCGTGCGCCAGCGCGGCCACGAAAGCCGCCGAACCCGGCCTGCGGGTAAGCGCGTCGATTTCGGCGCCGCGCTGCTCGCAGTCCGCGAGCAGGGCGGCGAACGCCGCGCGCCGCTCTCCGTCGAGCGAGGCCAGATCGGCTTCCGCGCGACCTTCGTCCCACGCGGGAAGCGTGCCGTCCCATTCGCCGCCGGATTCTTCGCCGGCCCGCGCGGCGACCGGGCGCGAGAGGGCTTCGGCCGTGTCCGCCCTGCGCTCCGTGCCGATGTTGTGCTTCCTGAGCGCCACGAGCCCGGCGGCGGCGCCGAGCGCGCCGAGCGCGATCGCTATCCAGGCCGCGGGAGAGAGCGGGCGTTCGTCGCGTCCGGCCGGAACGGCGTCCTCGCCGCGGGCGATGCGCTCCTCGAGCCCGGCGATGCTTGCTTCCAGTTCGTCGATTCTCTCGCGCGAGGCTTCCCGGGCCAGCTCGCGCTCAGCGGCCCGCCGCGACTCGACGTCCCGCAGTTCCGCGAGCAAGGAGCGAGCCGGAGCGTCGGCGTCCTCCGGCAGGCGCGCCAGCTCGGCGAGCAGCTTCGCCTCCTCGGTCCGGAAGCGGGCGGACTCGGCGGTCCGGGCTTCCTCGCGCCTCGCCTCGAACTCCCGCTCCGCGGCCAGCGCGAGTCGCGCTTCGTCCAGACGGGCGGACAGGGTTCCGGCGCTGGTCTCCTGGGCATGGAGCGGAGCGAGGCATGGCACGGTGTGCGGTAGCGCCGTCGCGGCGAGGAGGAGGCACAGCGCGGTGGCGCGGGCGGAGCATTTCATCGCCGGCCAGTATCGCCCCGGGGCGGTCCCGCGCGCAAGTGCGGCGGACGGCCTCGCGGCCGCCCGCCTGATCGACCGATTACTTCGGATCCGCCTTTTCGACGATGCGGATGTGCAGATCCTCGAGCTGCTTCGCCTCCGCCTCGCTGGGGCAGTCATCGAGGGGGCTGATGCCGAAGGTGTTCTTCGGGAAGGGGATGACCTCGCGGATGGTGCTCTCGCCGGACATCAGCATGACCAGGCGGTCGAAGCCGAGCGCGGCGCCGCCGTGCGGGGGCGGGCCGTACTTGAAGGCCTCGACGAGGAAGCCGAACTTGTCCATGGCCTCCTCCTCGCTGAACCCGACGATGTTGAACACGCGCTTCTGCAGCTCGGGATCGTGGATGCGGATGGAACCCGAGGCCATCTCGTAGCCGTTCATCACCAGGTCGTAAAGGTCGCCCTTCACCGGGCCCGGATCCTTCTCCATGGTCTGGTGGAAGCGGACCTGCGGCATGGTGAACATGTGGTGGGCCGGATCCCACTTCTTTTCGTCCTCGTTCCATTCGAACATGGGGAAGTCGATGACCCAGGCGAACTTGAAGGTCTTCGGGTCGCAGAGTCCGAGCTCCGCGCCGAGCTTCGAGCGGACCGATCCGAGCGAGGCGCAGGCGACGGACTTCTTCGCGTCCGCCACGAGGAGGACGAGGTCGCCCTCCTTCGCGCCGAGCCGGTCGAGCACCGCCTTCTCCTGCCCGACGAAGAACTTCGAGACGCCGCCTTCGAGCGCGCCGTTGGGACCGGCCTTCATGAAGGCCATGCCCTTGGCGCCGTAGACCTTGGCCTGGGCCTCGAGCTCCTCGATCTGCTTGCGCGAGTAGTCCGCCTTTCCCGGCACCACGAGCGCCTTGACCGCGCCTCCGGCCGCCACCGCGTCGTGGAAGGCCTGGAAGCTCCCCTTCGCGGCCAGCGGCGCGAAGTCCTGCATGGCCATGCCGAAGCGGAGGTCGGGCTTGTCCGAGCCGTAGAGCTCGATGGCGTCGTCGTAGGCGATGCGGGTGAACGGGGTCTCGAGCTCGATCCCCATGGTCTTGCGGAAGAGGTCGACCACCATCTCCTCGACGAGCGACAGCACGTCGTCGCGCTCGACGAAGGACATCTCGAGGTCGATCTGCGTGAACTCGAGCTGGCGGTCGCCGCGCGCGTCCTCGTCGCGGTAGCAGCGCGCCAGCTGGAAGTAGCGGTCGAAGCCGCCCACCATCAGGATCTGCTTGAACAGCTGCGGGCTCTGCGGCAGCGCGTAGAACTTGCCGGGGTTCACCCGGCTCGGTACCAGGAAGTCGCGCGCGCCTTCCGGCGTGGTCTTGATGAGCGTGGGGGTCTCGATCTCGTAGAAGCCCTTCGAGGCCATGAAGTTGCGCACGGCCAGGGCCGCCTCGTGGCGGAGCTTGAGCTTGCGCTGCATGGAGGCGGAACGCATGTCGAGGTAGCGGTGCTTGAGGCGCAGGTCCTCCTTCGCGTCGACCTTTTCGTCGATGACGAAGGGCAGGGTCTCGCAGCGGCTGAGGATCTGGAGCTCCTCGATCTTGAGCTCGATCGCGCCGGTGTCCATGTTGGGGTTGACCATGGAATCGGGGCGCGCGCGGACCGTGCCGCGCACCGCGATGCAGTATTCGCTCTTGAGCTCGTCGGCGGCCGCGCGCAGGGCCGCCCCGGCGTCGGAATCGACGACGACCTGCGTCACGCCGTGGCGGTCGCGCAGGTTGATGAAGGAAATGCCGCCGTGATCCCGTTTGCGGTGCACCCATCCGTTGAGGGTGACCGTCTTCCCCGCGTCGCTCGCGCGGAGCTGGCCGCAATTCGCGGTCCGTTTAAGGTACGCCATGGACGCGATAGTAGCCGAGCCGGGCGTCCGTTTTCAAGCGAGCGAAGAAGGAACCCTCCGGGGGAGAAGTAAGGGCTACGCCCTTCCTTCCCGCCCCGGACCCCTCCATCCATCCTGTTCCAGCCCCCGTTCCCGTCCGGCGGCCGGCGAGCTTGACTCGGGCGCCTTCGCGGGGCATCATTCAACGTACGTACCCAGCGCCCGGAGGCCGTGCATGCGACAGCTGCGCGTCAAGAGCGATCTCCTCATCGAGGAGCTCCGCAATACCCTGATCTTCCAGAACCTGACGGTGGACGAGCTCAAGCGCATCGCGGGCATCTGCGAGCATTGGGAGTACGAGGGCGGCGAGGAAGTGGTCACCCAGGACTCCGTCAGCCGGGTGCTCTACGTCCTGCTCGACGGCACCGTCGACATCAAGGTCCGGGGCGTCGAGGCGACGGGGGTCACGGTCAGCGCCATCCAGAAGGGCGACGTGTTCGGCGAGGCGGGCCTCTTCATGGACGTGCGCCGCACCGCCAGCGCCATCGCCAACGGGCCGATCCGCTTCGTCAGCTTCAACCGCGATCCCTTTTTCGCCTACTGCAACGACAATCCGCGCGCCGGACTCAAG